>JALORD010000646.1 GCA_025459145.1 Pirellulaceae bacterium
AAAGCCCCGTAACAGCTAACAAAGTAGACGCATTGAAGCTTTGTTGGGCTTCATTGAAACCGGCTTGGTCGCCTCGATTGGCGGCTTCGAGCATGTCCTCGGCGCTAAACTTCGCTGCGAATACGCCAACAAGAGCAACCCCTAATCCCACGCCGACAAGGAAGGGAATGATCTCCCCCGTGGGATCAACATTTCCCAGCGGGTTCGACGCGACGTACTCATACAAGTTCGGGCTATCGACGTCCCCCAGCGGATCGTGCTGCAGCCAGCGGCCCAGCCCCGCGTGGTAGAACCGCCGCCGGACGTGGTACAGGCCCGTCTCGCGGTCGAAGTAGTAGCCTGCGAACAGGTGGTTCCAGCCGAACTCGCCCCCTACCTGGTCGTGTGCCCCGTACGGATCGTAGGCGAACCGCGTGACCACCTGCCCCTTTGCCCCCGGCTGTGTGCCGAGCAGGCCGGTGACGCTCCCCAGCGCGTCGGAAATGGTGAATAGCCGTTCGCCGCCGCTCCCCGCCACGGCGAACCGGTCCCGCAGGATCAGGGCGGAAAAGGTGTCAGGAACCTTTGTTGGCGGTTTTGGGCCGGCCGCGGGGGCGGAGGGTGGTTTCCAGGCCGAGTTGGGCCACCGTGCGCTTCGTCCACGACGCGTCGCCGAACGGAACGCCGCGCTGCACGCTCCGGCGCAGGGCCAGCAGCTCCGCCTCGGTCTGCGGCTGATTCACATGCTCGATCCAGCCGGCTTGCCGCGGCTGCGGCCAGGGGGCCAGCGGTTGGCGATCCTCGGCTTTGCTCCGCTGCCACCGAAACATGCACTCCCGAGCCGGGCACTGCACTGTCAGGACGACGCGGCCCGCGTTTCATCCCACCCGGGCAGCGTCAGCCGAAACGTGGTTCCCGCACCCGCTTGGCTTTCGACCGACACACTCCCGCCGTGCGCTTCGACGAAGGTCTTCACGATGGCCAGGCCCAGCCCCTTCCCGTCTTCGCTGCGGGGATCGGACTCGCCAGCGTCGAAAATCCTGTCCATGATTGCGGAGTCAATGCCCGTACCGTTATCCCTGACCCAGCACTCGACGCCGCCGCGATCACTGGCGGCGCGGCCGCCGAGGATCACCTCGCCGTGGGGCGTGTAGTGAATCGCGTTGGCAATCAGGTTCTGAAAGATCCGCCGCAGCAGGCTCGCATCGGCATAGACGACGAGCTCGCGGGGAACTTGATTGAGCAGCCGGCTGCCGCTGACATCGGCCACCGGTCGCAAATCGAGGAGCAGCGACTGGACGAGCGGCCACAGATCGAACCGCCGCGGCTGCAAATGGATGCCGTCGACCGCATGCAGATTCGCATTCTCATCGAGCACTTTGCCGACTAGTTCGGAAATATGCTGCACATTGCGGCGGAGCGAGCGGAGCGTTTGGAACGTCTCGGAACCACTCGCCAGATCGGACAACTCCATTTCCAGCAGCGTGGTCGCCAGCGACACGGCATTCAGGGGCGTGCGCAGATCGTGGGCCACGAAGGCGAGGTACTCCTCGCGCCGTCTTTGCACTTCGCGGGCCTGCTGCTGGGCGTAGGTCTGCACGGCCAGTCCAATGGCCCCGTCGAAAACGCGGTTCAGCACATGAAACGGCTCCCCCTGCAGGCTGATTCCATGGCGGTCGGCCAGATCGTGGATGCAGCCGCGGAGGATGTTGTATTCTGCGACGACTTCTTCGATGTCGAACCCGTCCGTCACCCGCTGCAGTCCGTGCGCGACCGGGCTTCCGTCACGCAGGGAATCGGGAATCGACTCGGCTGGAGCGAGGAGCGCGGCCGACAGTTCGTCGATCAGACCGGGAACGTGGTCGTTGAGCGTCGGCGTGTCGAGCCCCTGAGCAGCCGGGAGTTCGCGTACTTGCTGCCGCCACTGCGCGAGCAAGAGCTCGCGATCACGCGCGAGGAGCGTCGCCAGTTGGGCGAGATTCGGAATGGGAATGTTCCTTGCAGTCGGGAGGTGCATGGTCGCTGTGCTAGGAAAGGGACTCGCCGACCGCCTGGCGACTTCCATGGGAGTAGTGCGGAGGTTCTGTGGGGAAGTAGACCGCCTTCGAAACACGACGGCGCGAGGCTCCACGCGCCATCATCGGGCGCTCCGGCTCGCGCGACTAGTCGTGGAGAGAAATTCTGAGCTGTCACCCATCGACGGACCAGCTTTTGCATCCGGGCGCGAGAACCATTCACACTTCGTGCTACGAGCCGGCCGGTGAGGCGCTCGGAGGGGCGGCCTCAGGCTGCCCCGGAATCTTGGGCCGCGGAGCCGGAGGTGCGGTGGGAGGCGTTGTCGCGGGCGGCGCCGCAGCCGGCGTGCGGGGAGTCATGAACCAGTGGTACAGGAGTCCGATGTCGTCGAGATACGAGTAGATCACCGGCACGGCCAAGAGCGTGAGCAGCAGCGACAGCATCTGCCCGCCGACCGCCAGCACCGCAATGGACCGGCGCTCTTCGGCCCCCGGACCGGTCGAAATGAGCAGCGGCAAGAGGCCCGCGACAAACGACAGCGTCGTCATCAGGATCGGCCGCAGCCGGTCGCGATTGGCCTGCAGGATCGCGTCCAACCGGGGCATCCCCTGGCTGCGGAGGGCGTTCGTATGATCGACCTGCAAAATGGCGGCCTTTTTCACCACGCCGAAGAGCACGAGCAGCCCCAGGGC
>JALORD010000647.1 GCA_025459145.1 Pirellulaceae bacterium
GAGCGGGGGACAATGCGGTCGACAAAGCCCCGTTCGAGCAGGAACTCGCTCGTCTGAAAGCCTTTGGGAAGCTCGAGGCGGATCGTCGCTTTGATCGTTCGCGGGCCGGCAAAGCCGATGAGCGCCTTGGGCTCCGCGAACACCAAGTCGCCCAGCGATGCAAAGCTCGCCGCCACGCCCCCCATCGTCGGATTGGTCAGGACCGAGATGAAGAGCCCGCCGGCCGAGTCGTAGCGAGCCAGGGCTGCCGACACCTTGGCCATCTGCATCAGCGACAATATGCCCTCGTGCATTCGGGCGCCGCCGCCGGAGCCGCTGATGATGATGAGCGGCAGGTTTTCCTCGGTGGCCCGCTCGATGAGTCGGGCCAGCCGCTCGCCGACGACCGAACCCATGCTTCCCATGATGAACGCCGAATCGGTCACGCCGAACGCCACCCGGCGGGCGCGGATCATGCCGCCGCCAGTCAGCGCCGCATCGGTCAGGCCGGTCCGCTTTTGCTCGGCGACGAGGCGATCCTTGTACGGCTTTTGGTCGGCGAATTCGAGCGGATCGGTCGGCCGCAGATGGCCGTCCCACTCTTCAAACGTGCCGTCGTCCAGGACCTGTTTCACGCGGTCGAGCGCCGACACGTAGAAGTGATATTCGCACTGCGGACAGGTGTTCAGCAGCCGCTCGGCTTCTTTGCGAAAGATCGAGCCCTTGCAGCCTGGACAGCGAATCCACAGTCCTTCGGGTACGCCGCGTTTCGTGGGCAAGGCCGCGGATTCGATCGTCATATTTCCGCCCTCGCACTCGAATCGACAAACGGTCCGTCTTCGGATGCCTGCATTCTTTACGTAGCTCTGCTTAGCCCGCGACCACCACTCCGGCAGCCGGTACATCGATCAGCCGCCAGGCCCCGCATTCGCACTCCGCTTCCCACAAGTCGCCTACGGTGCAATGGCACAGGACGCTTTGGACCAGCGAAGCGAGCGGTTCGGGGACCACCAGTGCTATCGTGCCCGATTTGTGCTTTCGGAGCAACCGCTGAACCACGTTGCGGGCCCGTTCGAGTGCCGCCCCGACCGGCTCTCCCTGCGGCGGGCAGACCGTTTCGGGGTGTTCTTGCAATTGCCGAAAGACCTTGGGCTGCCCTTGCTTCAGTTCGTCGATCAGCTTCCCCTGCCACAGGCCGTGGTCGAGGTTCTGCAGGTCGTCGAGTACTTTGGCCCGCAGGCGATGGTCGATGGCGACAGCCGCGGCTGTCTGAGCCGCCGACTGGCAGGGCGAGGTGTACAAGTGGTCGATGCGGGTGTCGTGCAGTTCGCCGACGATGCGGCCGACCTGCAAGGCACCGACTTCGCTCAAGGGAAGATTGAGCGTTCCCTTGATGCGGCCCTGTTCGTCAAAATCAGTCGAACCGGGGCGGATGAGCAGAAACTGAACCATAGCGAGGTGTCAAACCGGGTGTATTGGGGGGCGGCGGGTTGGCCGCTCGTCGCGGGGATTACCGCGGTGTTATCAATTCGTTGCCATCAGAGGGGCGGCGAACCGCGGGGAGCCAGCCACCCGGGCGACAGCCACAGGCGTGCGGGGCTGGGGCGAGACGGGCATTTGCGGGGCAATTGCGGCTTCAGCAGCACCGTTCGCGGAATCAAACGCCGGCCAATAACGGTCCTGGGCGGAATATCCGCTCCCGGGTGGACCTGTTAAAAAATCAGAATCGGGCGGTTGCCAACGAGGGGCGACCATTCCGGAAATATCCTGGAGCTTCGATAGGCTCGCCGGGGCCGGCCAGCGAGCGTGGGCTGTGGCGGCCAAGTCGAGCGAATCGCTAGATTCACTCCAGGCTGCCTCCCACTCAACACTTCATTCTACAACTGGCCCGCGCCGGCGTCAGTACGTGTTATCGGCCTTGCGGACTCACGCAATTGCGAGGATGCATGCGAGAGCTCTATGTAGACACAAGTCCTTATTTAGCAATAACTTGCGACAAACACAGCTGATTAGTGTCAGCTCCTCGTCGCGCCCGCACAGGTGCCCGCCGAATTGAATTGGCACCGCAGTCCCGGACATCGCCCCATTCCGAAATCAACTGCCGGAGGGGTCGACGGATTTCGGGGCAAGCAGAATTGTCAGCAGAAAACTGCTGTCCTCGACCGCCGTCACGGCGTGAGGTTCGCCTGCGGGAAGGTAAAACAACTGACCGTTCTCGACGTCGATCGTGCGCCCCAGCGCCTCGAAACGAACGCGGCCGGTGAGCCCTTGCACGATGATTTCGCTCGGGGCCCGATGTTCGGCAATCGTCTTGCCTTGCGGCAGCACCAGACGGATCACCTCGACGCCGGCCGTCTTGAAGAGCGTCCGTGTGCCGGCGGATTCTGCATCAGACTCGTCCGCGGCAATCGAGATCACTTGCCCGGCTTGCGCATGCGGTAATCCCATGATCGTGCCTCCTTCGGAGTGGTGTGATGGCCACCTCGAAGTCTATCGCGCTGAACGGACGACGACATACCCCTCGTTTACAGCTCTCGATCCAGGTCATGGCTGCGCGGAAGCTCCGACAGGTTGTCGAGGCCGAACAGATCGAGGAATCGCTCGGTCGTGCGGTAGAGCGGTTTCACCTTCTTGTCGGCCGAGCGCTCGATGGCTAGCAGGTCGCGGCGGACGAGTTGCGAGAGGAGCGCGCCGCTCGGTTT
>JALORD010000181.1 GCA_025459145.1 Pirellulaceae bacterium
GGGAGCGCCGGAGCTGCTCGCGAACGCCTGCGCGCGCGAGGTAGAGTTCAGCATCGTCCGGGTTTTCGCGAATCAACTGCGAATAGAACTCATCGGCTGTGTGGAGGAGCGAATCGCGAAACTCGGTAAGTTCGGGGCTGCCCAGGAGTTGGTAGGTGGCCACATTGTCCATCAAACGGGCGACGGCTTGCCGGGCCAGTTCAAAGCGTCGACCAGACTTTTGCTGCTCCGCCTTCAAACTCCGCTGCTCGGATTGCAGCAGTGCCAGGCGTTCGTTCGCCAGCTTCTCGGACTGCCTGGCGCGGTCGCGCGCGGCGGCGGCTTCGAGGGCATACCAGGCGCTGAACGCGGTTCCGGCGACCATTGCCAGCAAGACGAGGGAACTGACAGCGAGAAGGACACGGTGGCGGCGGACAAATTTTTGGGTTTTGTAACGCCACGAGGGTGGTCCGGCGACAACCGGCAGGCGCTCGAGGTGTCGCTCCAGGTCGTCTGCCAACTCCGCGGGCGAGCTATAGCGGCGGTTGCGGTCCTTCTCGAGGGCTTTCATGACCACCCAATCGAGATCGCCGCGGAGCGCCTGCTCGAGGCGGCGGCGATCGAGGCGGCGGCGGTCGGAGAGAGTCTCTCCCAAATTGCCTTTCAGGGTACTGATACGGGCACTAGGCTTGCTGGGCTCCGTCTCCCGGAGGACCTGTTGTAACTTGGCCAGTCCCGCCTGCTTGAGCGTTTCCGGGTCAAAGGGAGGCACGCCCGTCAGCAGTTCGTAAAGCAGGACTCCGAGCGAGTAGACGTCGGAGCGGGTATCGACGTCGAGGCCGCTCATTTCGGCCTGTTCCGGGCTCATGTACATCGGAGTGCCAACCATGTGACCGAATCCGGTGTAGACGGTCTTCTCGGTCAGCGGTTGATGCAGGGCCTTGGCGATCCCGAAGTCGATCACCTTGGCGACCGGAACGCCGTCGTGGAGCGTTACCAGCACGTTCGATGGCTTCAGATCGCGATGGATGATTCCCTTCTGATGAGCGTGCTGGACGGCTCGGCAGACGCTGACGACAAGCCGCAGTCGCTCGGGAATCGTCAGCTGTTCGCGTTCGCAAAATTCCGTGATCGCGACGCCGCGAACCAGTTCCATGACAAAGTAGGGATGCCCGGTCTCGGTGGCGCCGGCATCGAGGACGCGGGCGATATTCGGGTGATCCATCAGCGCCAGAGCCTGTCGCTCCGCCTCAAAGCGGGCGATCACCTGGCGGGAATCCATGCCCGGCTTGACGATTTTTAGGGCGACTTTTCGACGGATGGGCTGGGATTGCTCGGCCACATAGACAACTCCCATACCCCCTTCGGCAATCTTCTCGAGGAGCTTGTAGCGGCCTACATGGGTGTCCACTTCCGTCCGAGGTATGTCCTCCGTTGGCATGTAAGGTGTGGCGATAGCGGCCGCATGGCGGGGCTCCAAGAATTCGCCAACCTCGTGATTGGCTTTCAGCAGAGACTGAACCTGAGCCAAGATCTCCGGATCACCCGAGCAAGCCCGCTCGACAAATGCTTGACGTTCTAGGGGCGCAGCGATGTCCAGGGCATCGAGGAAAATGTCGTTCGCTTGCGAATTCCAGCCAGGCATGACGGTACCCACGTCGGCAGTGCATCCTAGGAAACAATGCGAAATAGGCGCGCGGTCTGCACCCGAGAAATTGAGAAAAAAGTGGGGCCAGACTCAGTTCGGCCCCAATTCCCGATATAGCCACGTCCGGGCCAGTGCCCACATGCGATCCGCGGCTCGCCGGCTTAATCCCAGGGCGGATGCCGCTTCCTGATGGCCCAGACCTGCGAAAAAACGCAGCTTCACCAGCTGGCCAGCTGCCTCGTCTTGCTGTTCCAGCCGACTAAGCGCTTCGTTCAGCGCGATCAGGTCAAACGTCCGGTCCTCACAGGCAATCGTCTGTTCATCGAGGGCGACGTGATCAGCGTTTCCGCCTCGCTTCAGGCTGTCACGGCGACGAGCCGATTCCACGAGTATCCGCCGCATCGCTTCGGCTGCCGCCGCGAAAAAGTGTCCGCGGGAGTCCCACTGCGGCTGCTGGGGACCTGGGTCGACCAGCCGCAGGTACGCCTCATGCACCAGCGCCGTTGCCTGGAGCGTCTGCCCGGGCTTCTCCTGCGCTAATCGGGCCGCAGCCAGTTTCCTCAGCTCGTCATACACCAGCGGCAAGAGCTGCTCCGCCGCGGCTGGATCGCCGGATTCGATTTGCGACAGGATGCGGGTGACGTCGGACATGCCGCCAATTGTGGTCCGCCGTCCGCCAGTCTGCAATCAATTCAACGGTTACGCAGTCTCTGCTCTTCCCGAGGTTGCAAGCCTCCCTTCTTGGGAGGCTCAGGCACTCCTTCGCGCATCTGGGCGCTATTGGGGCTGGCCATTGTCCCTCAAAACGGCCCGCGGAATCGGCGGCAGCGATTCGACGGCACTCGCCTGATCGAGCACCCCCAGCATGGTGTACGTGTTCATCGTCAGGTTGATGTCCGAGTGGCGGGCCAGGAGTTGCGCGGTCTCCCCCGCCAACCTGACGGCGACGATTCTGATCACCTGAGCATTGACCCCTCGCAGACCTATCACGACGAGTTCCAGAAACTCGACCGCCCACTGAGCGTGGGACACGTGGTCCGGGGATTAGGGGCCATCGCCAGGGCAGGGTCGGAGATCCGCGCCCAACCAAGCCAGGCAGGCTGTCACGAATTGTCAATGATCGCGGCGGCTGATTCGATCGATTCGATCAGCGCAGGCCTTTGCCTGCCCAACACTCGCGGCATGGCATCGTACTGCGACCGATCGACACGCGCACCTTCGACGCCCCGAGTGTTTCGGCGTGCGAGTATACCACAACCTCCCCGCGTCGCGGCCGCCATTTTTGCCACAAAGGTTGTTCGCACAACGACTTATGCAACATCGCGAAAATCTGAACCGCCGCGGCGAGCATTTTCCGCCATCGTGGGAAGTCCAAGTCGGGAAACGACTTGCGTCGCGCGCCGCGCGGGTTCGACTCGCCCCCTCAAAGTACGACCGCCTGGTGTCGTGTGGGAATTCCGACTTGCCCGCCACTCGCCGGCGCATTTCCACCCGTCTCTCCCGTCTGAGGCCCGCGCGGTTCGTCCCGCTAGCCGACGCTGGCGGTGCTTCGCTATCTACATATCTGACGCCAGACTCAGGTACTTCGGGGGACCCGGGCTGGCTGGCGGGCATCGACGGGGAAAGCCGGTACAATACGCTCAGCTCAACGCGCTCCGCTGTCTTCCATTCACCCCCATAGATCGAGTTCTGCCATGATCGAAGCCCTGCCTTCCGACAACGACAAGATTCTCGCCTTCAAGCTGTCGGGCAAGCTGCACGACGCCGACTACCAGACCTTTGTTCCGGCGATCGACAACGCGGCAGCCAAACACGGCAAGGTGCGGCTGCTGGCCCAGTTCCACGACTTTCACGGCTGGGATATGCAGGCCCTGTGGGACGACATCAAGTTCTCCACTACGCATTGCACGAAGATCGAGCGGATTGCCCTCGTTGGCGAAAAGACGTGGGAAAAGTGGATGGCCAAAGTCTGCAAGCCGTTCACGATGGCCAAGATCGAATACTTCGACGCCTCGCAAATCGACGATGCGTGGAAGTGGGTGGGAGAGGGAGTGTAGGATGAAGGAACTCGGAGGCACGGCTTACCACGTCTCCCTGCTCCTGGCCCAGCCGGCACCAACATGACCGCATCCTCCACTTCTACCCGTCCGGGGGCGTCGCGGCGAACCGATCCCGCTGGCAAGCCCCACGGAGCAGTCGAATCAGCAGTGAATGAATCAGCGGCGCTCGATCGGCCAGCTGATCGAGTGCACCATCCAACGACCGACGAGCGGTTTTATTCACATCAGCTTGCGGTCCTCTCCGTTTCGTCGGGCATGGTTGGCGTCTGCCTCACGGCGATTGGCTTGATTGGCATCCGCAAGTCGATCGGCGGCGTGGAATCGATCGTCGACGACATGCTCGCAGTCGGATCTCTGCTGTTCATGGTCACCGCCCTATTCAGCTTCTTTGCGATGCGGACGCGGCTGAGCAAGGCGTGGCGCGGCATCGAGCGGTCGATCGACGTCGTATTCAGCTTGGGGCTCGTGCTCGTGGTGGTGGCCACCGCATTGCTCACCTGGGAAGTGTTTTGAGTTCATTCCAAACGAATGACAGGCCGTTGGGGATACACACCTAGAATGTATTCTGCCCCGCGCCGGCTATCGATGAATCGCTTACCACGCGGAATGGTCTGCAAAATGTTCACCGCCTGTTCCGGGTGGATTTCGCTGCTCGGTACTTCGGTTTTGTGTGCCGATTTGGCGTCATTCGCCGCGGAACCTGCGTCCAAGCGGCCTGCAGAATGGGGACAAGCTGTCGAGGCAGCCGGCGTACCCAACTTTCATCGCGTGAGCGATTCGCTCTATCGGAGTGGGCAGCCTTCCTCCGAAGGAATGAAGCAACTGCGCGAAAAGAAGATCGTCACGGTCGTCAATCTGCGTTCGTTTCATTCCGACCGCGACGAAATCGGATCAACCGGGTTGGCTTACGAGCATATTTATATGAAGGCGTGGCATCCCGAGGAAAAAGAAGCGGTCAGGTTTCTACAGATTGTCACCGATCCCAAGCGAACACCGGTGCTGGTCCATTGCCAGCGCGGTGCAGACCGCACCGGGGCAATGTGCGCCGTCTACCGCGTTGCCGTCCAGGGATGGACGAAGGAAGAGGCAATCCGCGAAATGACTGAGGGCGGCTACGGTTTTCACGCGGTGTGGGTCAATCTGCCTGCCTGGATCGAGCAGCTCGATATTGAGTCCGTTCGGCGGCAAGCGGGAATCCAGAAGGAACCGAATCATCGCGTTCCGGAGCCGAAAGAGCAGAAAATGGGGCGCGAGTGAGTCGCCCGCGCAAACACGCGCCCCCGTATTCCATCGTCTACCGCTACTTCGCCAATTCCAAAGTTCCCCACAAGCTGGGGTCTTCTGCAAATGGCAATTCGGGACCTACGCTGAAGGTTTGCGTCCCCAGTTCGCGATCGGCCACCAGGTACGAAAACCCGATCGCCGGTTGATCGACGGGGCTAAAGCCGGTGAGGGCCGACGCCGGCAAACATGCCGAGAGAAGATACCCATCGCTCGTTCGCTCACTGAGAATTTTCAAATCGCGCAGCTCGATCTCGCGTGGGCTTTCCTTGGCCCTGTTGATCGCGAGCAGCGCCGCCACGGGTTCGTCCAGGCGTCTGCCCGCACCGACCGGCAGGAGCGCAAAGCGATGGCAGAAGCGCCCCGCTCGATGGATGTTCTGCGTGTTGCGGGTGTCGATCCAGAGTTGCACGCCATCGCTGTCCTCAATCTTTGAATCGCGGCACCAGGGAGCCTGCTGTTTCCCCGCGACAATCACCGTCAGTAAAAGTCCCTGCTCGTTCCAGCCCAGCCGGACATCGGCGAACGGCGTCTTCCCCTCCAGTTCGGCAAAGCACGGCAGCCGGTATGCCGGAGGAAGCTTGACACCCCCGGCCGACCAGGCCGCGTCCGTATAGTGGCACGGGGCAGAAAACCGGAAGAGCATCGTCGGAGCAAGGAGCGTATCGGACATCGCCGGTTGTCGGGGGATTTCGCGGAGAAAGGGGCCGGAGCGCGTCGCTCCTCAGACTAACCCGATTTGCCCAATCTCGCGAGGCGTCTCAGGCCGCTGCCTGACGAATGCAGCACAGCCAGCGTACACCCAGACCCGCCGCGAGCAGCACCAGCACGAGCCCCAGTCCCGGTAAGACTCCCGTCACCATACTCGCCAGGCCCAGCACGCCGAGGCAAATCGCCAAGAGCGGCTGATCGACCAACTGCCGCCAGAACCTGCGGGCCGCCGGACGCGTCGCGAGCCAGATCAGGACAACGGCCACGATCAACCCCGCTCCGCCTAGGATCCGCCGCACCAGTTCATGTGCAACCGGCCAGGCCTTGATCTCGATCTGTCCCCGCGGAACGGTGAAAAGATACACCTCGCCCCGCTCGGGAAGCTTGAAGTCGAGACTGGCCAGCCCCGCAGCCAGTGATTCAAGCGATTCGCCGGTGACCAATTCGGGATAGCCGGTGGGTCCCGAGCTCCCTCCCGGGGGGGCCGCAATCGCCCCTCCCGATCCCATCCCCAAGCCTCCCTGCTGTCCTCCAAAATCTCCCGACGGAGCGCCAAAGCCGCCCGAGCCTCCTCCCGGCATTCCGGGCTGTCCACCGGCCGGCTGGGCGAATTTCCCCTCTTGCAGTTGGGCATTGCGATCGAGATTCATGCCGTAGCGCGACAGGCTGTCGAAATCCTGCTTGCGCGAGCTGTCCCCCTTGCCTTGCTTGTCCTCTTCCTCCTGCAGCGTAAGTTCGAGCGATTCGCGCTGCTGCGGATTGAAGAACTGCAGTGGCTGGCCCTGTCCCGGCTGTCCGCCGCCCGAACGGTCGTCCGCAGGCATGTCGAAGGACTTCTCCCCGCCGCGGAAAAATCGCCCGCCCGATTTGCTGCCAGCCTGCTGCTGAATGCCATTTTGCCGCCCGTCCACCACGGTTTCCCCCAGCTCCTTCTTCGCCTTCTCCAGCTGGCTCCCAAGTTCGTTCTGCCGGAGCCAATCGTCGTTGAAGGCCGCAGGCTTTTCCTCTGCAGCAGCCGGGGCCGCCGAATCGGCAAAATTGCTCGCCAGCCCCGAGACGATATTCTTCGAGCGATTAACCCCCTGCTCCATCCAGTAGCTGCTCAGCTTCGAGCGGTTGTCATTTTCCTCCGCCTCGGCCGCACGGGCCTGCTCCTGGATCTTCTTCTCCGCCTCGGCCAGGAGCGCGGTGTTCCTGGCATACAGCGCACGTCCTTCGTCCGATTGATTGGCACCCCCCATCGATTGGCTGTCATCGAGCAGGATTGTCGTTTGATCCAGGTTCGACTTCGCCCGCACTCGGGTGTACGGATTCGCACTCGTGAGCAGTTTGCTCGTTTCTTCGATACGGCGTTGGAGGTACGTTTGATCCACAGCGGCCAGATCGCGTTCATCCCGGACATGCCGCATCGTGCCGCCAAACTGAAAGTAGCGGCTCCAGTCGAATTCGGCGGGCAATAGTAGCCTTACTTTGCTCAATTCGACGTTGATATTGACCGTCTTTATGAGCGGAAACTGCACCTCGGCGAGGCTCCGCAGTTCCACCATCCGCCCGCCGTACTTCAATTCGACCGGATAGTCGGCCTCTCCTTCCGAGGTCTTAATCAGCGGTATTCGCACATGCCCGGAAGGTATCGCGGCCCCGCCCGCCGCCGGCTTGGCGGGCTTTACAGGCTGACCCGCGACCATCGCGGTCCACAACCGGCTGCCGGCGGGGAGTTCGACTTCGAGGAACTGCTCCGTCGCGTTGGTCACGCGGTACTGCTGCAAGCCGCGGTAGGCACCGGACGCATCGACGACAAGTAGCGTCGTTGCCAGGTCGATCCGAGCCTGCGCCGTGGCGGCAACCTGCCGCTCGCGAAGGCGAAACGTGAGGCTCGGATTCGCGGCGCTCTCGGTGACCTGATAGGCCTGCGTGATGCGATTGCCCAGGATCGCCGTCAGGTCGCGCCAGGCCTGCAATTGCGGACTCAGCGGTTCGAGGCCCACGAGGTCCGCCGGCTCGACGTCGAGCTCGTCGCGCCCGGCATTTTCGAGCACCACCAACCGCTGGTCGATTCGGGCCGCCTCGACCCGCGGAATCGCCGCCGTTTGGGGAGCCGCCTCCAACAGCCGATCATGCATCACAACGATCGCAAACTGGTCGCGGACAAAATCCTGCAGCGTCACGCGGAACCGGACCCACCCGGGAATGGCCGCCCCCATGGCGTCCGTTGCCGGCTCGACAATCTGCTCCTGCCGAAGCTTGACGTCGAGGTGCCCCTTCGCGAACCGCTCGGGTAGCAAAAACGCGAACTGCCGCACGCCCGCTTGTTCGATCTGGTAGTTGAGCAGGATCGTCTCTTCGATCGCGCGAGGCGTCACTTTGATGTTGGTGATCGTGCGGACCGAGACTTGCGGCGTCCGCGGCGTCAGCACGATCGCCGCTCCGTATCCAGCTGCCCGGTAGCGGAGCGCCGCCTTGGCCAGCACTCGCTGATCGGGGCCGAGCCATCCCAGGGACTGAAGCGGAAGATTTTCAGCGTTGGCAACATCTTCGAGCCGCACATCCGTATCGGGATCGGGCAGGATTGCCAATTCGCCTTCCTGCCGCTCGACTCCGAGGACTTCCAGTACCGGCGCCGCGATCCGCCGCACACCGCCTGCCTCCACCGGCATCTCCGTGGGGGCGATTCGTCCGAAGAGCGTCAGCGTGAACGGACTCGTTTGCCCCGTGGGCAAGAGTACGGTCAGCTTGCGACGCTCGGCTTCACTGGTAATCGCCCATTCCAGATCTGCTGGACCGAGCCGATCGAGTTCAAAGCCTGCTGGCAGATACAACTCGATGCGAAAGAGCGGCGCCCCTTGTGGTCGAATCTCGACCGCCGCGTCGAGCGTCGTATCGCGCTCGGCAATCCGCACGGCTGCCCGGACCTGGGCCGTAGTGGCCAGCGCGACCGGCGCTGCCGACAGCCGCAAGTTCACCGGCACTCGGACGAAACGAAAGACCTGGTAGGGTTGCACCCGCAATACCGGGGCATCCCCCGCATCGGCTGCTTGTTCCGCTGCGGTCGTCTGGGCATCGACATCGGCCCGCGCCAAGCCCGTCGATTCGAGGGTCCGCAATTCCAACCGCGGGCTCCGCCGCACGACAAGCGTGCCCTGCTGCAGCGGCGCATCGATGACAACCACCGTCGGCGCAGTAAACTCGGCGAGTTCACCCAGGCCGACGCGGCCGCGCTGAGCCAGTTCGATCGTGATCGTTTCGCTCCCTTGCACGCCCTTGAGCAGCGTTACATCGACGAGTTGCTCGGGACCGACCGTCTTCACCGACCAGCCGCGAACATTCTCCCCGCGTACCTGTTCGACGATATAACCCGTCGGCACGGCAAACGAGAACGCATCGCGCAGGGCCCGGCCGAACTCGAGCCGCGCTTCCCACACGAGGCGTAGCGAATCGTCGCGCACATCGAACACGCCCACCGATTTGGCGGTGAGGCTCTGATCCACGACCCCTTCCGTCACTTTGGACCGCCACGACAGGTCGACGAGCCCCGCCGGCCCAAGCGCCGTTTCGACCCGCTCGCCGTCGGTCTTCGTTTCAAACGTCGGCCGGTCGGCGACCTGTTGCTGGCGAATCTCGGTCCCGGCTGTCGGCGCGACGAGGGTGAGTTGAGTCGCGGGGGCGACCGGCAACTGCCCCCGTGCAATCCGCCATCCCCCTTGCCGCTCGAGGCCGAGCTGAATCGTCAGCTCAATCGTCTTGCGTCCCTTTCCCGAGAGGTGCCACAAGAGTAGCCGGGCCGGCGGCTGACCAGGGAATTGCTGGGCCGCTGGTTGCTGGGCCGCTGGTTGCGTGGCTGCTTTCTCTGCGAGCGGCTGATTCGGTTGCGCTGAATCGGGCTCGACGATCTGCAGCCTGGCCGCCCCGCCATCGACCGTCCCCTTCACGAGGACGCCCCCCGCCAGATGCATCGGCACGGCGACCGGTTTGTCGGTGAAGAGGTCGATTTCGAGCGTCCCGCGTACGACGAGGACATCCGCTGCGGCCAGTGTCGCCTCGTACGTGGCACCGGCCCACGCATAGTCAGCCGGCGGCGGCGCAGCCGCCAGCTTCTGGTCCGGATGCGCTCGATTCCACAGCTCGACATACTTGGCATAGGGCAAGAGCAACTTCTCGCGGGCTGGGTCCCGCACCGGCTTGTCCGGATCGAACGGCACGATCACCGCATCGGGTGGAACCGCCACCGGAGCGGCTTCCGCTTCGACGAGCGGCAATAGCTCCCGCCAATTCAAGATTCGTACGCTGGCGGGCAGTTCTGCGGTGGGCTCTTGAGCGCTCAGGGGCGAGTCGCTGCCCAGCAGAACGACGGCCAGCAACACCGCGCCCACGCGCTCGATCGCCGGATCGATGCGGCAGCACCTCGCCAGCACCCTCGTTCGAAGCCACTTCCAGGTGCCGATCGTCAGCGCCGCCAGCGGAAAATAGACGGCCAGAAAGCAGCCTGCGTAGAAACAGTAGTCGAACACCTGCGTGACTTCGGCCAGCCGATCGGTCACCAGGACCGGCACCGAGCCGGCCAGCAGCACGGCGATCACATAGCACGCCTGCCGGCCGGCGGATTGAAACGTGAGTCCTACACCAACGAGCAGCACCAGCAACGCGAGCCCCCAAGCGGCGGCCGCCACCCGCCGGCCATCGATCACCGCAGCTTCAAGCTGCGGATCGCTCCCCAGACTGGTAAACGTGATCGCGCCGGCCGACGAGTCTCCTTGAATATCGATCCTCAGCGAGCTGACGCCGGTGAGTGCCGCAATCGTCGAACTGCGGCCCGGACGACCACGGTCCTCTTCGCCGGGCGGATTGGGAACACTCTGCTGCGGCCCGGCGATGCCGGCGGGCGGTATGTTGATTTCCAGTTCGCTCGGCAAAACAGGTGCTGGCGGCGGAGGTGCAGGGGCTGCGGGAGCTTGCGGCTCGTTGGCGGGAGCATCCGTTGGAGGCGATGCCGTTTCGGCCAACGGCTCGCTTTGCGGCGGCGGTGCCATCGTGGCGGCCTTCGCCTCGTCGCGAGCACTTCGCCACTGCAATTCTTGTCCCGCCATCTCGTAGCCTGCTGCCGGCGTTGATTCCGCCGTCGCCGCCTCCGACTTGTCGGCCCGAAAGCCGTAGGCATCGTTAAACGCCGCCGAAGGAGCGGAGTAAGTCGAATAATTGACGGGTCCGCCCCCCCACAGATCGCGCAAACGGAATCCATCGCCCCATTCGTAGAGCAGTGTGGCGACTTTCAAGACCGCCGGTGGCTCGGAGGCAATGACCGGTCCCGTGAGTGTCCCGCCGCTGCGGCGCAAGACGTATCCGCTCGGCAGGTACAGTTTCCACTCCAGATCAGCCTGCGGCACGAGCCGCTCGTCGTCTTTTCCGGCAGCCCGCACGAGCAGCTTTGGCCCTTCGACCGCAACAGTTCCCGCAAGCCCCAGCGGCGCGCCCGGCGTTTCGTACACCAGCCGCAACGTCCGCAGCGCGAGCTCGTCCTGCGCCGGCAAGGCGAGCAGGAGCGCATCGCCGTCGCGCTGCGGCTTGGTCGGCTGCTCGTCGAGCCAAATCGTCCACAAAGTTGATCTCGGCGGGAGACGCACTTCCACGAGCGTCGCCTTCGTGAGCAAATCGAACTCTGCCAGCGACTGCATCCGTCCTGCCGCCGAGACCCGCGTGGTCAGACGCGCTTGCTGAATGAGGGCCGCGGGGAGTTCATATGGATCGCGGGGCGCCACGTTCGCGAACACGCTCATCTGGTCGCCGATATAGCCAAACGATCCGATGACACGGCGACCCACCGGATGTTCGGCCCGCGAAAGCTCTCCCACATCGACTCGCCGGGCGGCGGTCGTTAGCGAGATCTCCAGTTCCTCGTTCCCTTCGATCGCCACGAAGGCGGTCTGATACTCAACCTCGGCGGCCGTCACCAGCGGCACACCGAGTCGTTGGAGAGCGAGCGGATCGTAGCTCTGCTGAAAATCGACTGCCAGGCGGACGCTCCCCTGTTGCCGGTCGGCCAACTGCACCTCCCAGCGTCGTTGGGCGCCGCTGTCGTCGGCATGGAACTCCTTGACGGTCGTTCCTGCCAGCCCACGTACGGAGATCTCGGTCGGCGTTTCCTTCGGCAGCAGGAAGTAGACCCGCCGCGTACGCGCCTCGCGAACGTCGTAATGCAATTCGTAATGGGCCGTCAGGTTCTCGCGGCGGATATCGAAGAACGAAAACACTTCGGCGGTGATGGAGGGCCGCGTCCGCTCGACAACCAGTGTCGCGGCAAATGGGCGTCCGAGGTACCGATACGCCAGGGCCGCCTTCACTCCGGCCAGTCCGGCCGAATCTTTTTCTGCATCGAGAAGCGGCGTGAGCCCGGTCAGTTCGCGGGGGCGAGTGACCAAATCATCGATGGCAATTCCTGACTGGTCCACTCGGCGAGCCAGCCTGCGGGAGTCGACTTCGCTTCGAAGTTGATCGTCGCGGTCTGACCGGCAGGAACTCCCTGGGCCAGGCGGACAACATGCCGCGTGCCCCCTCCCTCCAGCGGAAACCGCTCGACGGGGAGTACCGTGCCGTCGGGGTTGGTAATCTGCGTCGCTTGCCAGCCGGCCGGGAGTGTGAACCGCACTTCGAACAGCCGCTCGGCTTCCGGTGCGAGCGCAAGTCCTCCGGTGAGCGTGAGTCCCTGATCCGCGATGAGGAGCAGGGCGTTGCCGACGACTTTGAGCCCCGCCGCCGGCTTGACCAGTCTCGCGGTCAGGCTGTAGTCGGCAGCCGGAGCATAGTAGGTGACAATCTGCCGCACGCTCGGCGCGCCGGGCTCGGCCGTCAGCACGCTGGCGGGAATGGCGCCGGCGAGCGCTGCTGCGTCGATCGGCAGGAGCCCTTCCGTCGTGATGTTCTCCGCCCTCAGGCGGTCTTCGGCCAACACGCCAAGCACCGCGACCTGGCCATCGACATCGAGCGGCATGAGCCGCGGGAACTGCCAGTTCGCCAGATCCGCAATCCAATCGCGGTCGGCCGCGGGGGAGCGATTCGCCGTAATGCCGAGCACCACTTGGCCGGTCGTCGGCTCGCGGAGCGTCGTTTCGAGCACGGTATGGCCGCCCTCTTGGCGTTCCTCCCAGCGGGCCACGAGCGGCGACTCAACCCGCGAGACCTTGAACCCCGCCGGAACCGCCAGCCGCAGTGTTTCGATGGCTCCGTGCAGCACGCGATACGAACAGGTGGCATGAATCCGCTCGTACCCTTGCGTCACTTCCGAAATGATGACACTCCGGGCCACGACCACGCGCTCGTCCTGCAATTGCCGATTGTTGAGGGAGAGAACGAGCGACAATTGCCCGCGACGCGGCAATAGCGACAGCCGCGTCACATTGGCCTCCGTGTCGTACTGCCGGTCGATGACCGCCGCGCCGCCGCGAACTTCGATATTGCCGGGGACTTGCAGATTCAGGCGGGCCGCCGTCGTCGTGGGAAGTGTGAGCTCGAGTGATTGCTGCGCCGCAGCTGTTTGCAGCGGCGCGGTGAGGGCGACGACGAGCTTGTGCCTTCCCTTGCCGCTGACGACGACCGCCGGTTGGCCACTCTCTTGCCGGATGAGCGGCGCTCCCTTGCCGTCGAGAGCGGCCGAGCGGATTCCGACGCCGGCCAGGTCGAGCGGCAGTATGAACAGCCCATCATCGAGCACGTCGATTTCCAGCGTGCCATCGATTAGCGCCCGCCCGTCGCCCAACACGGCTGAGTATTCGGCCGAGACCAGCAGCACCTTGTGCGGCACATCGACTTGCGGTTTCGTCTTCGCTTCGTCCACGAGCTTGCGATACTCGTCGCGCGTCAGGAATACCCGCTGGTTGGGGCCTTCCAGGATGACGTTCAGATCATCGAAGGGGACGAAGATTTCGCGGAGCGGAATTTCCTCGGCGAGGGGCGGGTTGGTCCCCTCCTGGCCGAGCACAGACGACTCCGGCCCGAATGCCAAAGCCAACGAAGCAAGCGCCGCACACCATTGGCCAACCAGCCATCCAGAACATGACTTAACCATGGCTTGGGCCTCCTTGCTCGTCGCCCGTGCTTGCGGCCGGGGGTGGATTGCGCGGGGGAGGAGGGGCGGAACTTGGTGCCGCGAATGGCGAACTCGCACTTGCTGCGACAATCGGACCTCCCGGCACGGCTAGTGCCGGCGGACCGTGAAGCCAATGTAGGAGGGCCTGCCAGAACCGGCCCAGTCCCACCATCGCGAGCGGAATCGCCCAGACCGCAAATCGCACCAGCCACGCAAACAGCACCAGTGCCAGAGCCCACCAGAGTGCATCACCCAAGAGCGCCCGCGCAAGCGCCGGAGCAAACACCGCGGCGAGCACCAAGAGCACCACCACGCCGGCCAGCCACCACAGCCGTACGCCGATCGGCTGCGGCGTCAGTGCGACGCCGATCACAGCGATCAGCAAGAACAGCCCGCCATTCAGCATCTTCCGGTCGATCGTCGTCAGCCGCAGGTCTCCCGCCGGCGCGGGTTCCGGGCGCAAGGCCGAGAATAAATGCCGCTGGCCATCGATCGGGAAGAGGTCGCCCGCCGTTTCACAGCCAGCGATTCCGCTCCGCAGCTGGTTCAAAATCGTCGCATCGTCGGGTGGATATGTTTGGGCCACGCGATCGATAAACGGAGCGGCCTGTTCGTCGGTCCAAGCTCCCTGCACGCCGAGCAGCACGTGTTCCGCAGGCAGGTACGCCGCCAGATAGACCTGCTGCACGGCCGGGTCTTCCGGGAATTCGGGGACGCTCAGCCGGGAGGGCGAACCTGTCACCGTATAGCGAACTTCGATAAGGACTTCCTCGTCGGGCGAATGGCCGGTGAGCGGAATATAAAACTGCGTTTGGTCCTTTTCGAGCGGCGCGGTTTGATTGTTGATCCGCAGCGGCTGTGAATCGAGATTCGCCGCGGCATTCGTCGGATCGACGCCGGGGAGCTTGATTGCCACTCGCTGGCGGGCCGAGCGGAGCCGATAGAGCGCCTGCACGGCGATCTGGTCGCCGCGGGTGACGACCATTCGCACCAACCCCCGCTCGATGCTGGTTCGTTTCAGTTCGTCAACAAGCTCATATCGCGTGGCCAGAAGGGCGAGCGACCAGGCTTCGCTCTGAAACTCAAAAGCCCGCGCCGCGCCGCGAACCTCGGCTCCCGGCATCAGGTCGCGTTGCGGATCGATCGACTCCAATCCGACGAGTTTGCCGTCGACGCTGATCTCGATCGTCTCCGACTTGCTGGCGGTAATCTGTCCCCAGGCTCGATCGACTCCGACCGGCCTCAGCTGCGGCACTTCAATCGCTACTCCCTCGCCGACCGGCAGTTCTGCCAGCGGCTTCTCCCAGCTCAGATGGAGCGTGTGGCTGCCCAGCAGCTCCGATTCCCCCGTAATCTGCCAGGCGACGTATCCCCCCGGGACCGGCGGCACGAGCGCCGGCTCGGCGGGCAATTGCTGCTCGCGGAGCGCGGGAGTTTGATTGCGCAGACTCCCCGCCAGACTCGCTGGGACATCGATCCGCAGGTTCTTCACGCCGCTATAGCGAATGTCGTAGAAGAACCAGGCGTCGTACTTCATGACTCCCGAATCGACGTTCACCGACAACAGTTGCCGCGTCTCGATAAACGGACTGCGTCGCTGAGCCTGCACCGTCAGGCTCGCGGGCTCCTTGGTGAACATGTATCCGGTCAGCGGCTGGAGCGCGGGGAACCGTCCGTCGCGCGTCGATTCGATCCCCGCGAGTGCTTCGGCGACGGAAACGGTTCGCAATCCGACCAGCTCGCTCGGCGTGATTCGCAGGCTTTCGGGCGAGTAGACGATCATCCGCCCGTTGGTCCGAGCAATGCCGGCCGGGTTCATCCGCGGCAGCGGCAGCTTGAGCACCGAAGCAGTGCCCGTAGGCAAGAGTAGGTTCGGATCGTCTTGCCGGCGAACCAATTCGACCCACAACCCGATCGGGCCGATCGCCTGCCGCGTGAAATTGACCACGAGCTTCGACTTGGCCTTCACAGCCGGATTGGCCGGATCGACCACGACCTCTTCGACGAAGTGCGAATCAACATGGGCCGCCGTGGCGCCGGCCGCGGCCCGTCCCTGCACCGTGCGGATGTCGTACCCTTCAGGAACATCGACCGCCACTTGAAACACGCCCGCCCGCTGGATATTCAGAATCGCCAGCAGGCTCGTCGTGATCTGATTCGGCTCGAGGTAGGTCTCGACAAGTTCCTCGACCTCGACCAGCGGCTGCACCTTTTCGACCGTAATCGCCAAATCGAACGGCAATGCCGCATACCGGTAGGCGAACGACCAGTTTTGCCCCGCCAGCGGCGCCGGGAGCTCGGCCTGATCGATCTGCAGGAGCCCCGTCCGTGCGGCGACCTCGCCCCGCAGCGACGCGCCAAGCCGCACGGCCACCACACCCTGCTGCCGGCCAATCGCCACCAGTTCCTCCGCAGTGCCGATTTGCGTGGCCCGTATCATCGGCAGCTTCAACTGCCCATTCATCATGTCCTGCGGCATCTCCTTGTCGGCCGCAATCTTCTCTAGCTCGAGCGCAATGTTCTGGGTTCCCCGCGTCGGCTGAAACAGGGTGAGCGAAATCGTCTGTACGGCTCCTTCGGTCTTCTTTTCCCACTTTTGCACATTCGGGTCGAAGACGTTCACGACGCTGTGATCTTCGGGCACCTCGATCACCAGCTCGGTTGCATCGGCTCGCGTAATTTCGTACGTCAGATTGGCCCGCGTCCGGATCACCCCTTCGTCGATCAGTACCTCCTGCCGGGCCTGCACGGTGGCGAGCGGAGTCAGGCCGGCCGCCCCCTCGGCCTTCGCGGTCCAGTCGATTCGCACAAGGTCCGCCGCACCGACAAACGCTTCGACCACCGTTTCGGGCTTGGCCGCGGCTGGCTGCTCAGCTGGCGGGTCATCGCCGGGCGCCGTGGGGGGCGTCATTTCGGGGACCGATTCGCTCGCCGACACATTCGGATGCACATTGACCTTCACTCCCGCTTCGCCAATCGTGATTTGCCAGCGATTCACGGGAGCCTGCGGCGCTGCGAACTGCACGCGGTTCGAGCCGGGGGATTTCTCGAACGCTTGGCTGTACTCGAGCTTGAGTTCGATCCGCTCGGGCTGTTTCCCTTCCTTTTGCAAGAGCAGCGAATAACCCGTATCGGGCGAAAACAAAATCCGCGCCGGGGTGTCGCCTATCTTCGCCGAGCGAATCGCGCTCTCTTTCAGCCGGAGCGGAATCTGGTGCCACCCCTCGGTGAGCACTTCGATTGCGAGCCGGGCCTCGACATTCATCACGTCCCGCCCGACTGTCGCCCGGCTGTCGATCTCGACTACGAGCGCTCCGATCGGCGGCTTGTAATCCTCGATGGTTCGAGCGGCCGAGCGGGCGGCTTTCCAGAGTTCTTGGAACTGGTTGTACGGTATGAACACCCCCCGCCCGTCGCGCTCGAAAATCGACCGTAGCCGGCTGTAAGGGATGTAGATCGTTTGTTCCCGGAGTGTGGCGGGTGGGGCGGTCTCGGCCGCGCCTGCCGCCGCGGGGGTCGCCTCTGCCGGTTGAGTCACCGGCTGTGCGCCGGCCGGCTCATCTTGGGCAGGTAGAAACTCAACGGCGAACAGTAACCGCGAAACGGCCAGCAGCGGAATGAGCCAAACGCGAGACATGCGAAGTTTCCTTGGTCAAAACCCTACCCGGACGGTCACGGCGCGAACCCCGGCCTGCAAAACGTAGTGAGAAAACCTCGTGCTGGTACGCGCCGTGCGAACCTGCGGCCACGCACTCGGCGCACCTGGGGCGCGCGGAGCATCAGCCGGTAGCTTAGACGATCGAGCCTGCCGTTTTGTTCTCGGCGGATCGTGCCGGTTGTAACATGCTCGTAAATCTACGTTGCAATCGAGGTTGCCCAAGGGCGCCAAGCGACTCGCGCCGCTTGTTACGTTCCGGACTGGCGCGACAGAGACACATCGCCCCACGGCGAACACACTGCCCCCCTCTCTGGCGGTTACGTTGCGATTGCGATGCATAGCCCGCAAGTCCGGCCACACGGCTTGCGCCAGGCGTGCCGTCTGCGTCGCGCAGGCTTGCATTTTTCGCAGTTGCGCAACAGGAAACGGCCAACTCGCGAAGCAGA
>JALORD010000182.1 GCA_025459145.1 Pirellulaceae bacterium
AGGACAAGTGCAAATAGGACGAGTGAAATGACCACCAGCGCCATGACGACATCTGCTTCCTCCGCTTCCAGGCGGGATTTTCTGACGGCTGTTGGCGGCGTGGCCGGAGCGGCGCTCGTCTCCAGCGCAATCGCGCCGCGGATCAGCCGGGGACAGGAACCGCAGTCCGCAGCCGCGCCGATCCGTAATCGCATTGCCGTCAGCACGTATTCGTTCTGGCAGTTCCGCCATGCGGAGGGGCGCGATATCGAAAAGTGCATCGACCGGGCCGGCGAGTGGGGATTCGACGGTGTCGAGATCCTCCACCGGCAGATGGAGAGCGAGGACAAGCCACCAGGGGTTCCTCTCGCCCGATGCAGCCGTGCGGCAGAAGAACATCGACCACACGATCCACTGCATCGAACTCGCGTACGATTTGGGGATTCCCACGATGCGGGTGAACACGGGAACCTGGGGGACGAGCAAGAACTTCGACGACCTGATGGCTCATCGCGGGATCGAGCCGCCGCTGGAAGGATACACCGACGAGGACGGCTTCGGCTGGGTCATTGCGAGTCTCGAAAAGTGCCTCCCCGCGGCCGAGAAGTGCGGCGTGCTTCTGGGGCTCGAAAACCACTGGGGCCTCGGGCGCACTCCGGAAGGCGTGCTGCGATGCGTCGACGCGATCAAATCCCCCTGGCTGCAGGTAACCGCCGATACCGGAAACTTCCTCGAAGACCCGTACGACCGGCTGACGCAGCTTGCGCCGAAAACAATTCTCGTGCAGGCCAAGACGTACTACGGCGGCGGATTGTGGTATTCGCTCGAGCTCGATTACCCGCGGATCGCGAAAGTCTTTCACCAGCAGAATTACCGCGGCTACGTGTCGCTCGAATTCGAGGGGAAGGAGAACCCGCAGGAAGCGATTCCCAAGAGTCTCGCGCTCTTGCGGGGAGCGTTCGCGCCGCAGGGATGATTGACGAGCGGCCACTCGCCGCGGAAGCGGCGGATGAGCACAGCCAATTGCGCCGCTGGCCACGGGCCGTGCTACACTGGTTTCGATCCCATAACCGCTCCCACTCCTACGCTCCGCGAGAAGTTCCCATGTCGTCCGAAACACGCACGCTCCTCGTGGTGCTCGCCCTGTGTGCGTTTGTCGCCCTGATGTGTTTGATCGTGCCGATCGGAATTGGCGCCGTACTGTTCTATCGGGTGCAGCAGCAACAGGTGGCCGTGCAGGCCGAGTTCAATCAGGCGGTCGCCCAGCAGCAGCGGATGCAGGAGGAAGCGGCCAGCCGTCAGGCCAGATTGCAGGAGAAGATTGAAACGCAAATGAACGGTCTGCCCCCCATCGACATCGCCCCCTCGGACTTTGGCCCTGGCGGCGGGCCGCCAGGATTTCCGCCTCCTCCGTTTCCGCCTCCGCCGGTTTTCACGGGCGAAGCGCCACCCGGTCTCACCGACGCACCCGCCGCGGACCCCACGTTGCCCAGCGAAGCGCAGCGTCGGACGATCTACCTCGCCATCAAGCAGCTCAAACAGCTCGACGCCGTCTTCGCCCAGCTCAATTCTGCCGCCCCGGACGATCCCAACATGCAGGCTGCCGCTGCCCAGCTGAAAAACGAAAAGGAAAAGGCACTCCAGCAGATCGCCCGCCAGTTCAACATCACGCCGGCGCAGCTCGACGAGATCGCGGCCGAAGGGGAAAAGGCCGGCTGGTAAGTGCAGTTGCTTAATTGACTCACGCAGGGTTCACCACAAGGGTTTATCGAAATGTCCACACACGTTTCGCGCCGAGAGTTTCTGACTGCCACGACGATCGCTGCTGCTGCCGCCGGAACGGCGGGGCTCACTGGACTTGCGCCTGGCACGGCCCAGGCGAAGCAGGCGGAAGATGTCGCCATCGCCTTCGGCCTCGTGACGTACATGTGGGGGGCCGACTGGGATCTGCCGACGATGCTGGCCAATTGCCAGAAGTCGAACGTCCTGGGAGTCGAACTGCGCACGACCCATGCCCACAAGGTCGAGCCGACGCTCAATGAGGCGGAGCGGGCCGAGGTGGCGAAGAAGTTTGCGGACGCCGGCGTCACCTGCGTCGGTATCGGCAGCGACGAACGGTTCGACAATCCCGACCCAGCCATCGTCAAGAAGGCGATCGAGAAGTCGAAGGAGTTTGTGCGACTGAGCCACGACATCGGCGGCAGTGGTGTGAAGGTGAAGCCCGATCGCTTCTGGCCGAACGTCCCCCGCGAGAAGACGATCGAGCAGATCGGCAAGGCGCTCAACGAACTGGGCGAATACGCCGCCGGCTTTGGCCAGCAGATTCGCCTCGAAGTGCACGGGCAGTGCGCCGAACTACCGACGATCAAAGCGATCATGGAGATCGCCACCGACGAGAATGTCGGCATCTGCTGGAACAGCAACAAGCAGGACCTGGCGGGCGACGGCCTGGCCGCGAACTTCAATCTGGTGCGCAACCGCTGGGGTTCGACCTGCCACATCCATGAGCTCGAGTCGCCGGACTATCCGTTCCAAGAACTGTTCAACCTGCTCGTCAAGACGAAGTGGGAAGGTTGGCTTCTGATGGAGAACGCCAGCAAGCCCGAGGATCGGGTGGCGGCGATGGCTCACGAGCGCAAGCTCTTCGACACGATGATTGCCAAGGCCGCCGCGAAGAACTGAACCGCCGGCACGACATGTCGTCCATGCAGCACCCACTCCCCGAGCGGCTCGACCTGGCGGTATTTGAACAGCCGCAGCACGCGCCCGAGGAGAGCGGCCTCTCGTGGACAATGGGCTCGTACCTGCTGGAGGAAGCATTCGGGAAGCTCGCTTCGGCCTTGCGGTGGATGTTCTGGGGGCTGGTGCTGCAGCTTGTGGCACTGGCTGGTTTTGTCGCCGTCGCGCTCTCGTTCTTTCCGGGCAAACCGCCGCCGCCGGCTGTGATCTTTGCCATGTCGCCGGTCATGATGCTCGCGGGCATTGGCGGGCTAGTCCTCTTTTGGGGGGAACAGCGGTGCCTGCACCTGACGCTGCCGCTCGACATGACCCGCGCGATTCCTGGCCATGGCTGGTTGCGGGCGGCCTATTGGTGCGAACTGGCGGCAATCCTGCTCCGCTTTTTTCGCGGTGTCGCACTGCCGATTCGCCCGCGGGCGATCGCGCTGCCGCTTGAGATCCTGAGTCTGTTCTTTTTGCTCTTTTTCCTGCGGCGGATTGCGACGGCCATCGACCGCAGCGACCTTCGCCGGCTGATTCACGCGATCTTCACCCTGGCCGGAGCGGCCCTGGGGCTATTCGTTGTCACCGCGGTCGCGATCGCCTTCCGCCGGCAAATCACGCCGCTCCCCGGCATCGCCCTGGGCGGAATAGCCTTGCTCGTCCTGGCCAGTGTGCCGGTGACGCTTGCCGTCCTGCTCTGGCGGATGGGGACAGCCGTGAGGCTCTTCGGCGAGTTCCTGGCGACTGCTGCCGCGGAAGAAGCAGCGAGCGACATCAGTGCCGATTCGTCTACCACAGGCTCCTCGGACGGCGCCCCTCTTGCTTCATCGCCCACGTAGTCCCACGAACCGCGTCTACTCGCCATGCAGGCTCAACTGCCGGCGGACGCCCGCCGCGTTTGGCTCTCGCGGATCATCGGCGCCAGATCGAAGGTAGGCCGAATTTCCCAGGGACCCATGTTTACGCCCGGGTGCTGCGACATGATTTCCACGGCGTGGTCGATGTCGCGGGCTTCGATGATGAGCAGCCCGCCCAGATGCTCCTTCGTCTCGGCAAAGGGCCCGTCGGTCACCGCGACCTTGCCGCTATCGAGCCGCAGGGTGCGGGCCGTGGGCGGTCCTTGCAGGCCTTCGCCGCCCGCCCAGATGCCGCTGGCTTGGAGCAACTCGTCGTAAGCGAAGCACGCGTCGATCAGGGCGGTCTGCCTGTCGCTTGAAAGCAGGGCCCATTTCTCGGCGTCCAAGTAGCCAAAGCAGACGAACTTCATCGGCATCTCCGTCAGGTTTGCGGGTGGAATCGGCTGTTTCTGAATCGTCGATTGGCCGGTGCTCGAATCGACAGCCCCCCGCTTTTTTTCACCCTCCCGGCACGCGCCGCCGCTTGGCCCCCGGGGCCTTTTCGGCTTGTCCCATGATTTCGTAGAGGAACCGGCTGGGGATCGAGTCGCGGGGTTTGCCCCATTTCATGCGGGTCAGGGCGAGCGACAGCGTCAGCCGCTCCTGGGCCCGGGTGATGCCGACGTAGCAGAGGCGGCGCTCTTCGTCGACGTCGTCGCCGCCGGTCGCCTTCAGGCTGCGATGGTGCGGCAGGATGCCTTCCTCCATGCCGACCATGTAGACGTGCGGGAATTCGAGACCCTTGGCCGAGTGGAGCGTCAGCAAGGCCACGGCGTTGCGGGCGAGCTGCTTTTCCTTGTCATTGCCGAACTCCGCCTCGCCCAGCGTTACCTCGTCGAGAAAGCCGCCGAGGCTTGGTTGTTCGGCCGCTTGCTCGTAAGCCGCCAAGGCGTTGACCACTTCTTCGACCGATTGCCACCGCGATTCCTGCTCTTGCGGATCGGGGTACAGCCGGCGGATTTCGGCCTGGTAGCCAATCTCGGTGATCAACCGGCGGACGAGTTCGGCGAGCGGCCGCTCGTGCAGGGCGGCTTTGTGGTACTTGCGGATCAGTTCCACGAAACGAGCGATGGCGGCGCGGGCCGCTGCGGGCAATGACAGTTCGGCGTGATTGCCGGGTGAATCGGACTCGTGCCGGCCTGCCCCCGCGACCAGTGGTCGCGGCTTTGTGTCGCCGGTGAGCACATTCCACACGCTGACGCCTTGGCCCGTCGCCGTTTTGAGGATCAGCTCGACCGTCTTTTCGCCGATCCCGCGCGGCGGATTGTTGATCGTCCGCAAGAGGCTCACTTCGTCCCGCGGCAGGACGATCGTCTTCAGGTACGCCAGGATGTCCTTCACTTCCTTGCGATCGAAAAACGACTGGCTGCCGAGCAGGACGTAGGGGATTTTCGCCTTCCGCAGCTCGGTTTCGAAAGCTCGCGGCTGTTCGTTCGTACGGAACAAAATCGCGAAGTCGCGGGGCTCGAGCTTTTCGCCCTCGATCCGGCGGCGGATATCGGCGACGGTCGCCTGGGCCTCGACCGTTTCGTTCTCGTACTGCTCGATTCGCGGCCGCTCGCCGCCGGGGCGGGCCGCTTTCAGCTCCTTTTCGTGCCGCACCTTGTTGAAGGCGATGAGCTGATTGGCAAACTGCAGGATCGCCTCCGTCGAGCGGTAATTCCACAGCAGATGCACGACCTTGGCCGCGGGCCAGTCCTTGGTGAACCGCAGGATGTGTTCGACCTCGGCCCCGCGCCAGCCGTAGATCGACTGGTCGTCGTCCCCCACGACGCACAAATTGCGGTGTTCGAGCGCCAGGGCCTTGATGATTCGATACTGCGTGCCGCTCGTGTCCTGGTATTCGTCGACGAGCAGGTGATCGAACAATGCGGCTTCCTGGCGGCGGATGTCGGGATGCTGCTCGAACAGGTCGTCGGCGAGCAGCAGCAAGTCGTCGAAATCGACGGCTCCGGCGAGTTGCAGACTCCGCTGGTAGCGGCGATAGCCCATCGACGCCAGATGTTCCTTGTCATCGCGCGCGATGCGGGCCGCTTCGGTCGGCCGGACGCCGCGGGTCTTCCACTGGCCGATCTGAAACAGCAGATCGCCCGGGCGGAGCGATTCGCTGGGGACCTTGATATCGCGCAGGACCGCGCGGGCCAGGCTTTCCTGGTCGCCCCGGTCGTAGATCGCGAACCGCTCCGGATAGCCGAGCGTGCGGGCGTGCCGCCGCAGGACGCGGACGCAGTGCGAGTGGAACGTGCTGATCTGCGGCTTTTGCTTCTGCTTGCCGAGAATTTTCGACAACCGCTCGTGCATCTCGCCGGCGGCTTTGTTGGTAAACGTGACCGCCAGAATCCGCTCGGCCCGCGTCCCGTGCTTGATCAGGTTCGCGATCCGAAACGTTACGACCCGCGTCTTACCGCTGCCGGCTCCGGCGAGGACCAGCATTGGCCCCGAGAGCGTTTCGACAGCTTCCTGCTGCGATGGATTTAAGCCGGCCATGAAGCAGGGGACGGGGGGCAGGGGACGGGGGGCAGACGTCGTAGCGGGAGCATCTTGCTCCCGCGAGCTGGCGGTCACGGCAAGGCAAATTCGCGGCGGCTGGAAGCCTCTGCTACGCGAGTTCCATCGGAAACGGACTCAAATTCTCCACGCCAGTTTCGGTCACCAGGTAGTCATTTTCGAGCCGCATGCCGGCTCGCAGGATTTGCTCGTCGTAGAGCCCCGGTTCGCAGGTGAAGACGTCCCCCACCTCGAATTTGTCGTCCCAATGCGGGTTCAGGTGGGGCGCTTCGTGGGGGAAGAGGCCGATGCCGTGACCCAGGTGGTGGTTGAACGTGCCGATCGGCGCGTCGTGCAGGATCGCATCGCACTCGTGGAACAGCTCTTGGCAGCTTTTTCCCGGTTTCACCGTCGCTTCGACATGGGCGAACACCTTTTGAATCTGTGCCCAGGCGCCAAGCTGCTCATCGGTCGGCTGGCGGTTCACGGCAAACGCCCGGCAGTTATCGGCAAAGTAGCCGCGGTACGCGGGACCCAGATCGAGAATATAGAGCTCGCCCGCCTGCGCCTTGCGTCCAGCACGCGGCGGACCGCCGCGCTCGCCGCAGGCGTAGTCGTTCCCCGTGCCGGTCAGCATCTCGCCGAACTCCTCCACCGCGGCTCCCTGCAGTCGGTTGAAGACTTCAAGCTCGGTGATCCCCGGCTCGATGATCTGGCGGGCCAGTCCGTACATCTTGCCCGTGCCGGCGATTGCCCGGCGAATCCGGGCCAGCTCGTCGGCGTCTTTGCGGCGGCGGAGGTAGTACAGCGTCGGCTCGATATCGACCCGCTCGCCGGTGAGGCTGGCCAGGTGGTGCGTCGCGCATGAAAATTCGACGCCGATCCGCTTGGCGTTCGAATTGTCCGCGAGTGCCTTCAGCAGCTCAGCCGCCGCGGCCTGCCGCTGGTCGTTGCGCAGCGTGCTGTGCCACTGGGCTTCGTAGGTGACGATTTCGTCGGCCGCGGCCGGAGCGCTCGCCTTTCGCGGAGCGACCAGCGTCAGATGCCCGTCCGCCCGCAGTGCCGCCAGGGGCGAAAAGACCCACCCGTAGCGAGCTCCGGTGAGCCACTGGACGTGCTCAATCGTCTGGACGATCACGAGGTCCAACTTCAGCCGCTGCATTTCGGCGAGGAGTCGCTGTTGCCGCCCGCGGCAGGCCGCAGGATTGAAATCGACGTCGCTCATGAGTAGGTTCTCAGTACTACTTTCGTCCGGCTCTGGGACCGCCTGGGTGGAAGGATCGACGGCTTTCCCGGCTCGTGCCGCGACCGTCCGCCAACGTATCAACCCCTCTCCCCACCGTCCATGCCCGGACGCACGATCGCCATCGGCGACATCCACGGCTGTGCGGCGGCGCTGCGCGCGATCCTGGCGGCGATCGATCCGAAAGCCGACGACACAATCGTTACACTGGGGGACTACGTCGACCGGGGACCGGACAGCCGGGGGGTGATCGACGAACTGCTGAAGCTCGAAAAGCGATGCCGCCTGGTGCCGCTCATGGGGAACCACGAGCTGATGTTGCTTAGCGCCCTGGAGTTTCCCGAGGCGCTTGCCTCGTGGAAGGAGTGCGGCGGCAAGGCGGCTCTCAAGAGCTACGGCGGGCGGCTGGAAAACATTCCCGAGTCGCACCTCGAATTCATGCGCCGCTGTCGACGGTACTACGAAACGGCAACGCACTTTTTCGTGCACGCCAACTACGAGGCCAACCTGCCGCTCGACCAACAGCCCGATTATTTGCTGTTCTGGGAGCACCTGATGCTCCGCACGCCCCCGCCGCACGAGAACGGCAAGATCGCCATCGTCGGACACACGTCGCAGCGAACCGGGAACATCCTCGACGGCGAGTACATCATCTGCATCGATACCTACTGCCACGGCGGCGGCTGGCTGACGGCTCTGGATGTCGTGAGCGGGAAGAAGTGGCAGGCGGATTTGTATGGGAGGATGCGGGGGGCGGCGAAATGACGAATCTCGAATGACCAATGTCGAAGGAAGCACGAAATCCGAAGCACGAGAAGTGAGGACGATCGCTAACCATCGCTATTCGTCATTCGGGCTTTCCTACGTTCCTTCGACATTTGAGTTTCGACGTTCGACATTCTGCCGCCGCGGACTTGGCGCATCTTCCCGCCGCCAGACAATAGAAAAATGCTCGTCGCCGAACCAATTTCCCCGCCGCTGCCGCAGATCAAGCCGCTCCGGATCGGCAATGTCGCCATCGATCCGCCGATTCTGCAGGCGCCGATGGCGGGATTTACGAACTACGCCTACCGGCAGATCGTCCGGCAGTATGGCGGGGCGGGCCTGCTGGCGACCGAGATGGTTTCGGCCCGCGGGTTTGTCTGGATGGACGAGCGCGAGGCGGAGCATCCCGATCGGCTGTGGGGCGTGAAGGACGAGCCGCGGCCGCTCGCCGTGCAGATGTGGGACAATGACCCGGAGACGCTCGCCAAGGTCGGGCGGCGGCTTGCCGGTGAATACGGCGTGAGCGTCGTCGATATCAACTTCGGCTGTCCGGTGAAGGATGTCACCGAAAAGGCGCACAGCGGCTCGTACCTGCTCAAGTTTCCCGAGCGAATTCACGCCATCGTCAGCCGGGTGGTCGAGGCGTGCCATCCGACGCCCGTGACGGCGAAAATCCGCCTCGGCTGTTCGCGCGACCGGATCACGGCGTTCGACGTGGCCCAGGCGGTCGAATCGGCCGGGGCTGCGGCGCTCACCGTCCATGGCCGCGTCGCCGCCGACTTTTTCAAGGGAACGGCCGACTGGGAGCGGATCGCCGAGATTAAACAGCATCTAAAGCGAATTCCGCTCATCGGCAACGGCGATCTCGATTCGGCCGAGAAGGTGGTCGAGGCGTTCCGCCGCTACGGCGTCGACGGCGTGATGATCGCCCGGGCATCGCTCGGCCGGCCGTGGCTCTTTGCCCAGGCAGCCGCAGCCCTCCGCGGCGAACCCGTTCCGCCCGAGCCAACCGCGGCCGAGCAGCGGCGCGTCATGCTGTGGCACTACGACCTCGTGTGCGAGCGGTTCGGGGAGGAAAAGGGAACGGTCCTCATGCGCAAGTTCGCCTGCAACTACGCCCAGGGAAAGCACGGCGCCCGGTTCTTCCGCACGCACGTCGGCCTGCCGACTTTCTGGCGGTGGTTGAGCAGCACTTTCCGCGGGATTAGTGCGGCTCGACTCGTTCGCGTGAATCTCGTGGCGGTTTTGGTGGGCGAGCAGCCAAGAAACATTGTTCCCGCCCATGCGCCTGCTATATTGGCGGCCTGTTCGCGGATTCTCCCGCCGCGCCCTTACTCTGCCCTGACGAAACATCTGGAGCTGCGCAGTGAGTGGAAAGCCCTCGACCGAACAGTTTGCGACCCGCATTGGCGTCATCCTGGCGGTGGCGGGTTCTGCCGTAGGGCTCGGGAACTTCCTCCGCTTTCCGGGTCAGGCGGCCCAGAACGGCGGCGGCGCGTTCATGATTCCGTACTTCGTGGCGCTCTTGGTCCTCGGCATCCCGCTGTGCTGGGCCGAATGGACGATGGGCCGCTACGGCGGCACGCGTGGCTTCAACTCGGCTCCCGGCATCTTCTCGGTCATCTGCCGCGATAATCGAGCACGCTACTTCGGCTCGCTGGCCTTGCTGATTCCACTCGTCATTTACATGTACTACGTCGTGATCGAGGCGTGGTGCCTC
>JALORD010000183.1 GCA_025459145.1 Pirellulaceae bacterium
AGGTTCGTGTCCTGATACTCGTCGACCAGGATGTAGCGATACCGCTCGTCGAGCTGCCGGCGGATTTCGGGGCTCTCGCGGAGAAGCGTCGCCACATGGAGCAGAAGATCGTCGAAGTCAACAGCGTTGCTCTGGAGGAGCCGCCGCTGATAGGCGGGATAGGCGTCCTGCACAACGCCGCCGATGGCGCTCCCCCGCCGGGGCTGATACTGGTCGGGGGCGATCAGGTTGTTTTTGGCCCAACTGATCGCGTGGGCCACGGCGTCGGGCGTGGCGTGGGTGAGCTCGATATTCTCGTCGACAAGCGCCTCGCGGAGCATCTTGCGGGCGTCGTCCATGTCGTAGATCGAATAGTTCTCGCTGAGGCCGACCGCGCCCGCGTACCGCCGCAGGAGCCGCGCGCAGAACCGGTGGAACGTCCCCATCCAAACGCCGGGGGAAGCCGACAGCCGGGCGAGGCGGGCCTTCATTTCGTCGGCCGCCTTGTTGGTGAACGTGAGCGCGAGAATCTCGCTCGGATGAACGCCGACCGACAGGAGATGAGCGATTCGGTGCGTCACGACGCGGGTCTTGCCGCTCCCCGGCCCGGCCAGAATGAGCAGCGGGCCGTCGACGTGCGTGACGGCTGCGAGCTGCGCGGTCGTTAGCGACTGCACCAATTCGGCGTGGCTCGGAGATCGGCTGGTTTCCATACGCGTCTGGCGAAGATTGCCACGGGAGGCACGGACATCCTGTAATCCCTTATTTTCGCACGCATTTTCGCCCCAGACCAGGGGCAGCCATGGGAGCGTGGCAAGCTGTCGGCACGGATGGAAGCGAGGCGATCTGTCTCGAACAAATCGCTCCGCGGCTGGACTGTATGCACCGGACTGCGCGCACTGAACTGTGCGCAATCAAGGTGGCGTCCTGCTGGCCAGCGTTTCGCCTCGTTCATTCGCGTGAGTCGGCACGTAATCCCCAAGATGATCACGGCATGCGGTTCGCTCAGCGAGTTTGTTACCGCGCCACATGCCGGCGCCATCCGTTCGCTGGAGCGAGGAGACTGTCATGCCCAATGCTTGGACGAGCAAAGATGAGCGGCAGTACGAGAAAATTCGCCAAAGTTCGCGGCGCCGCGGCCGGTCGGACAAGCGGGCGAAGGAAATCGCCGCCCGCACCGTCAACAAACAGCGGCGCAAGGAGGGGCGCACGCCGAACAAGACCACGCAGGGAACCGGCAACCCCCGGCTCCCCCTGACCGACCGCACTGTCGCCGAGCTGCGCAATCTGGCGTCCGAGCGCAACATTCGCGGCCGGAGCAAGATGAACAAAGCGGAGCTGGTGCGGGCGATCCAAAATCGCCGCTAAAGGCGGGTCCGGTCGAAAAAGCCCAAGTCCGCATATCTCTAGCGCAGTTCCACCGTTACCTTTTCAATCTTGCCGGTGAAGCGGTTTTCGCCCTCCTTGTAAGCCTGGGTTACCACCGTTTCGTTGTCGATTCCCACATCGACCCCTTCGTCGGCGGAGTAAACGAACGGCATCGTTTTCGGCACCTGGGCGGTACCGACCTCTCGGCCATCGACGCTGAGCTTGCTCGTGCCGCCCGCGCCGGGTTGGGCGCCAGCGGGCTGAAATTCATACACGATCGTGTGTTTGCCCGGCGGGAGCGCGGTGGGTGACGAAACGGTTGTTTCTTCCAGCCCGCCATAATTATAGACCTCGTGAACGCGTCCCTCCTGCATGTACAGGCTCCAGCCGCCAAACCGGCCAGCCTGGGCGATGATGACGCCGCTGGCTCCCTTTTCGGGCACTTCGACGACGGCCGTGATGGCGTGCGGCCGCCCCTTGATGTTGATAAATGCGTTCTCGGCGATGCCGGTCATTCCCTCGTACAGCGTGAGGCTCTTACGATCGCCGATCAGATCGGGCCGGCCGGCGATGGCGGCGTTAAATCGCTCCGACCGGCGGTCGTCGAGCGGATACACGTGGTTCCGGATCGCTTCTTTGGTGAACAGTTCCTGCAATTCCTTAAGCTTGGCCGGATTCTCCTTCGCCAGGTCGTTGGCCTGGCTGAAGTCTTCCGCCACGTGATACAGCTCCCACTTGTCCTCGCTGAATTTCGGCAGATTCGGGACCATAAGCCAGGGAATCGAATGCCGTGTGGCTGCGACCCAGCCGTCGTGATAGATGGCCCGGTTGCCGAACATCTCGAAGTACTGCGTCGTGCGGCGGTCCTTCGCCTGCGGGTCGTCGAACGCGTAGAGCATCGAAACGCCGTCCATCGGCCGCTGGCGAGTCCCGTCGACACTGGTCGGCTCGGGAATGCCGGCGGCGGCCAGCGCGGTCGGCGCAATGTCGATTACGTGGTGAAACTGCGACCGGAGTGCGTTCTTGGCTTTGATGCCCTGCGGCCAATGGACCACGAGTGGATTGCGGGTGCCGCCAAAGTGCGAGGCGACCTGCTTGGTCCATTGAAACGGCGAATTACCGGCATGGGCCCAGCCGACGGCAAAGTGCGGGAACGTCGTCGGTCCGCCCCACTCGTCGATGTGCGGCAACTGCGACTGGAGATCGCTCACGATGCCGTTGAGCGCGAGCAGCTCGTTGTATGTGCCTTCGGGACCTCCTTCGGCGCTCGCGCCGTTGTCGCCGACAATGTAGAACAGCAGCGTGTTGTCGAGTTCCCCCATCTCCCGCAGGGCCTCGACCAGGCGGCCGATCTCGTGGTCGGTATGCTCCGCGAAGCCGGCGAATGTCTCCATCTGGCGGGCGAAGAGCCGCTTCTGATCGGCGGAGAGCGAATCCCAGGCGGGAATCTCTGCCGGGCGCGTTGTGAGCTTAGTTCCCGCGGGCACGACGCCGAGCTTGATCTGCCGGGCGAGCGTCTTCTCGCGAAGGGCGTCCCACCCGTCGTCGAATTGCCCCTTGTACTTGGCGATGTACTCGGGGGGGCAATGGTGCGGCGCGTGCGTCGCCCCAGTGGCAAAGTACATATAGAACGGTTTATCGGGCGTGAGCGCCTGCCGGAACCGAGCCCAGGCAATCGCCTGGTTGGTCATGTCGGTGGTGAAGTGGTAATTCGGATCGTGAGGAATCTCGACGCGGGCCATACCGTCGTAAACGGCGGGGGCCCACTGATTCGTTTCGCCGCCGATAAAGCCGTAGAACTTGTCGAAGCCCGAGCGAGTGGGCCAGCGATCGAACGGCCCCGAGACCGATGCTTCCCACGGCGGTGTTTCGTGATACTTGCCGAAGGCCGCCGTGCTATAGCCGTTCAGCCGCAGGATCTCGGCCAGCGGGGCGACGCTGTTGGGGCGGACTCCCGTATTGCCCGGAAACGCCGTGGCGAGTTCCATGATCGCGCCGGCGTTGTTGACGTGGTGATTGCGGCCCGTGAGCAATGCGGTCCGCGTCGGCGAACAAAGGGCGGTCGTATGAAACCGATTGAAGCGGAGTCCACCGGCCGCCAGTTGCTCGCAGGTGGGCATCCGGCACGGGCCGCCGAAAGCGCTGGAGTGGCCAAAACCAATGTCGTCGATCAGCACGATCACGATGTTCGGCGCACCGGCGGGCGCCTGGACCTCGAATCGCGGCGGCGGTTTCACCTTGCGGGCATCGATCTCGGTGATCGGCACGACCGGCGGTTCAGGAATCGGCAGGACGGTGCGGTCGAGATCGGCGGCCGCTGCGGACGGCTGCTGAGCGAGGGCCGTCGTCGACGCGCCCCACAGCACCAAGCAACTCAGCAACGCGCTGCCGCGTATGAAACGCGTGGCTATGACAGCGGAAGAATCGAAACACGATTGCATGGCCATATTCCTGACTCACGACACGATGTTGTTCGCTGAATAGCCCGCGTGGGCGGCCGGAATTGGCCGCGAAGATGCCAGCGGGATCGGTCCTCGGCGAACAAGGCTCATTGAACATGCCGCCGACGGGTTCAACAAGCCGTATGAAAATGCTGGCTCGCGATGAAATGACGGGAGGTTGGGCGTACCATGAGGCTGGTCCAAGCGATGGTCGGACGGGAAACGCCGTTTACACACCCTGTTACAGTGGGCCGCGCGCCCGTTAAATGGGGAATTCGCCGACAACCTTCTTGGGAGTGGCTAAACCAAATGTGCACTCGGCTCTATTTTGCAGGTCGCCGGAACCTACCCATAACCGAGACGCTGGCAGCGGCGGCAATGGCAGTGCTGCTCGTTGGATTAGGGGCCGCGAGGACAGCTTTCGCCCAAGAGTCTCCGGCCGCGGAATATGACCTGGTGATCCGCGGCGGGCAGGTGGTCGATGGGACCGGCAATCCGTGGTTCACGGGCGATGTGGCGGTGCGCGGGGACCGGATCGCCAGGGTCGAGCGGAAAGTCGCAGGCCGGGGGAAGCGCGAGATCGATGCCAGCGGCCTCGTCGTGGCCCCCGGGTTCATCGACATGCATTCGCACTCCGACACGCTCCTCCTCGAGGATGGCCGCGCCGAGAGCAAGATTCGCCAGGGAGTGACCACCGAGATTCTCGGCGAGGGAAGCTCGGCCGGGCCACTCGTCGGCAAGCAATCGCCGCGCACGGTGCTCGTCGCGGGACAGCCGCAGACCTGGCAGACGCTCGGCGAGTATTACCAGGTGCTGGAACAGTCGCAGACTTCCGTCAACGTGGCGTCGTACTGCGGGCTCGACAACATTTGGCAGGCAGTGATGGGCCAGTCGCACGAGCGGCCCACGACCGACCAGATCGCCGCAATGAAGGAGCATCTGGCCGGGGCGATGGACGACGGTGCGATGGGGCTCTCGACGATGCTCGCCATGCCGCCGGGATCGCTCGCGACGACCGACGAACTGGTCGAACTGTCGCGCGTGGTGGCCGAGCGCGGGGGCATCTACTCGACGCACAATCGGAATGAAGGGACCGAAGTGCTGGCCGCGATTCGCGAGGCGATCGAGATCGGCGAGCGAGCCGGAGTGCCGGTCGACATCATCCACGTGAAGATCGCCGACCAGAAGCTGTGGGGGCGAATGAGCGAGATCGTCGCGCTCATCGAAGCGGCGCGCGCCCGCGGCGTGAATGTGCAAACCAACGTCTATCCCTACACCCGCGGCAACAACAATCTGGCGAGTATCATTCCTCCGTGGGCCCACGAAGGAGGCAAGGGAGCACTCGTCGCCCGGCTCCGCTCGCCCGAGGATCGCGCGCGGATGAAACGCGACATCCGCAGCGGGATCGACGGCTGGTACAACCATTTCACGGCGGTTGGCGGCGATTGGAGCCGGATGCTGGTCAGCGGCAATGGACCGTGGGAAGGGCTGACGATGGACCGTGTGATCGCCCTCAAAACCAAGGACCAATCGCCCGATTCGCCTCATTCGGCCGATTCGCTCGATGTGCTGTTCGATCTTTTAATCGAGGCCGACGGATCGATCCCGACGGTCTATGCCCATCACACCGAAGAGGACATGCGGCTGGCCCTCGTGCAGCCCTGGTGCTCGATCGGCTCGGACGGCTCGGCGTATGCGATCGAAGGCCCGCTGCGGCGGGGCAATCCGCATCCGCGCAATTTCGGGACGTTTCCGCGGGTGCTCGGGCACTATGTCCGCGAGACAAAGGTCCTGCGGCTGGAAGACGCCGTGCGGAAGATGACTTCACTCAACGCGGCGAAACTCGGGATCGCCGATCGGGGCGTCCTGCGGGCCGGTGCGTTTGCCGATGTAGCGATCTTCGATCCGGCCACGGTCATCGACCGTTCGACCTACACGGCGCCGTTCGCCTACAACGACGGAATCGAGTACGTGATGGTAAACGGGCAAGTCGTCCTGGAGAAAGGCAAACACACCGGCGCGAAGCCGGGACGAGTGATTCGCCGCGGGGTGGAGTAGGAGATTATTTAGGCGGAGTTTCCCTGTCGCGCCTACCCCACCGGTTCGCTGCGCGGGTACGACCCCAGGACTTCCAGCCGCGTTGTCTTGCGGGCCAGGGCATCGAGTGACTTTTTGATCCGCGTTTCGCTTTGGTGCCCTTCGAATTCGACGAAGAAGACGTACTCGCTCTTCGAATTGCGCATCGGGAACGACTCGATCCAGGTGAGATTCAGCCGGCCGCGCTTGAAGATTCCCATCACGTCGGCGAGCGAGCCGGGCTTGTGCGGAATTTCGAACATCAGGGCGGTTTTGTCGCGGCCGGTGCGGCTGGGTTGCTCGCCGCCGATGATCGCGAACCGGGTGACGTTGCTCTTGTTGTCTTCGATCGCGGCATCGATCACGGTGAGGCCATAGTGTTGCCCCGCTTCCTGGCTGGCGATGGCGGCTGCTCCCGGCTTGTCGGCCGCGATTTGGGCCGCGACCGCGGTGCTCGTCAGCTCGATCTGCTTCGCCTCGGGAAGGTTTTTGGCCAGCCACTCGCGGCACTGCGACAAAGCCTGCGGCTTGCTGTAGACTTCGACCACTTCGCCCCGCGGGCACTTGCCGAGGAGATAATGGTGAATCGCGAGCTGTACTTCGCCGGTAATCCGCGTCGGCAGGCGGGCGAACATGTCGAGCGTGTCGATGATCCGCCCGTCCGTCGAGTTTTCGATCGGGACGATGCCGAAGTTGGCCTGGTTGAAGTGGATCGATTCGAAGACCGCTTTAATCGTGGCGACCGGCGTGAGATCGGGTCCGTCGCCGAACCGCTCGATCGCCGCCAGATGGCTATAGCTGTACTTGGGTCCGAGGTAGGCGACGCGGACCGGTTTGACGAGCGTCCGGACAACGCCCAGCACCTCGCGCATCACATTGCGAATCGCCCGCTCGTCGAGGGGGCCTTTACTCTGGGCGACCAACTCGGCGAGCGATTGCTGCTCTTCGGTCAGATCGTAGAGCGGTCCGCCGCCATTCTGGCGGATCTTGGCCAAACGCTGCACCGCAACCGCCCGGCTGTTCAGGACCTTGAGCAGTTCCCGATCGAGCCGCTGGATCTCCTTCTGCACCCCGGCGGGAGAGCCGCCGCTATTGGTTTTCTTTTTGGTCATGGCAAGAAGTCGCTTCAAAGTGGGGAGAGTCGCGCTCAACCAAAAATGCCGGTGATGGGATACATGTTTCTTGGGAGCCCATCGCTCCTGCCGACAGCCCGTCCGCGGCAAAAACACGTCACGGCTGTGCGGGAGTGTAAATCAAACGCCCTCAGAATGCGACTATCCGGGGGAGGGCGGGGGAGAAATTGTGACACTCGCTGTCACAAACTATCCCGTGCTCGACGGCACCCACCCCATCGAGGGATCAGAATGGGTTCCGGGCCAGCGTCTGGAACGCGAAGTGCCTTTCTAAGGGGAGCGGTCGGCCTCGCGCATGAAGGGAAACCAGGATGTCCGCCGAGCAAAAGTCCGCAGAACCATCGACAAGCGACCTGACCGCCTGGCTCTTGCGACCTGGGACGTACACGCACGCGCCAGCGCGCGTTGAACACCTCGAAACGCACATTTCGCACGTCTTTCTGGCGGGTGACGTGGTGTACAAGCTCAAAAAGCCGGTGCGCTACGACTTCCTCGATTTCACGACGCTGGCCGCCCGCGAAGAGGCCTGCCGCGAAGAGCTGCGTCTCAATCGCCGACTCGCGCCGGATGCCTACCTGGCGATTGTGCCGGTCTTGAGAACTCACGGCGGAGAACTCCGGCTCGGCGGCGAGCACGAACATGGCCAGGATGAGCCGATCGTCGATTGGCTCGTCAAGATGCGCCGCCTGCCGACCGACCAATCGCTCGAAGCACTGGCCCAGCGCGGCGAATTGCGGCCCGCGCATATCGACCGGCTGGCTAACACGCTCGCTGGCTTTTACGGTTCGCTCGAGCGCCTGCCAATCTCTCCCGACGAATATCGCACGCGGACGCTGGCGCATGTACGCGGCAATCGGCAAGCGCTCCTCGAAACCAGCGAATTGTTTGGCCCAGAGACTGTCGAAGGCGCATCGCCCGCGGCCGTCATCCGGCGCGTTTCTGGATTTCAGCTCACACTCTTGCAACTCGCGCCCCAGCTATTCGACGACCGGGTGCGGGCGGGGAAGGTGGTTGACGGGCACGGCGATCTGCGCCCCGAACATATCTGTCTCACCGATCCGGTGGCGATCTTCGACTGCATCGAATTCAGCGCCGACTTTCGGCGGATCGATGTGGCGGACGAACTGGCGTTTCTGGCGGCGGAGTGCGATTTTCTGGGAGTTCCGTGGGTGGGACCGCAGATTCTCGAGCGCTACCAAGAGCTGTCTGGCGACGAAGTCCCTGCGGTACTGCTGGACTTTTACAAGTGCTACCGGGCCTGCGTGCGGGCGAAGGTGGCGGCATTGCGAGCAGAACAACTGGAGGGCGAACCTCAAGCAAATGCGATTGCCGAAGCGGGTCGGCATTTGGAACTTGCCGACCAATACGCCGCGCCGTGGCTGGCACCGCTCGTGATCATTGTCGGGGGACTGTCTGGGACGGGCAAATCGACGCTAGCCGCCGCGATTGCCGAAGCGTACGGCGCCGAACTGCTGCGGACCGACACGATCCGCCAGGAACTGTTCGGAAAGAGCTCGAGTAGCACTGCCGTCGATGCAGGAATCTATCGCCCCGAGGCCCGCCAGCAGGTTTACAACGAGCTATTCGCTCGAGCGGCGGCGTGGCACCGTCGGGGAGTGTCGGTGGTTCTGGACGGAACATTCGCGACGGCGGAAAGCGTGCGGAGGGCGGAGCAACTGGCAGTGCAGCGCCGCGCGTTGTTTCTGGCCGTCGAGTGCGTCTGTTCACCCGAGGTCGCCCGAGCGAGGATCGAGCGGCGCCTCGCGGAGGGGCGCGACGCATCCGAGGCCCGACCCGAACTGCACCGGGTCCAACAGGCGCGGTGGGAACCATGGCCTGAGACAACGACGCAACTTCAGGTCAACACCGAACAGCCAATCCACGAGCAGGTGACGCAGCTCACTAAAACACTTGGTCCTCTGCTGGCTCCGGATTGAAATTCGCTCACCGGTTGGATTTGGCCCTGGAACCATGTCTGCGAGGGTTTTCCGATGTCCGAGATCACGTTGCAAACGCTCCCGCAGTTGCCTGTTGCCCGGCGACGGACGGAACATGTCGAACGGAAGGGGCTGGGCCATCCCGACACGATGTGCGATCGGATGATGGAGGCCGCCTCGGCC
>JALORD010000648.1 GCA_025459145.1 Pirellulaceae bacterium
GTGCCCGATTTGATCGCCGAGCTTGACGCGACCGACAGCGACATCATGCAGCGGAATATGGGCTTCCTGCTGCGGGCGATCGGCGACAAGCGGGCGGTGCCGGCTTTGATCCGCGCCCTGCCGCGGACCTGCCGAAAGCCGGGGAGCGACATGGGATGCCGGGCGAAAGATGAGGCGCTGCTGGCGTTCCTGCAGAAGCACGATCTCGACGAAAACAACGAGCCCGGCGAATACGGCTACGGCCGACCGATCCGCGAAATTTCCGGGGCCCTGCAGAAGCTGACTGGGACTAAACAGAACGAGGACGAGCTGAACTTTGTCTTTCTCAGCGGCGGCGTCCAGCAGCAGCTCGCCCAGCGGAGGCTCTACTATCGTTGTGCGGAGCGGTGGGCCGAGTGGTGGGAGGCGAATTGGAAAGAGCACGTCGACGACGAGGCGTATGCCACGGTCGATCTGCCGCCGGGGGACGACGCCCCCAGCATCGAGTTTCCGCATGGCCCGGACTATCGCCAGGGGAGCGGGATGAGCGGCACCATCCTCGAATCGGAGTTGGCCGCGAAGGGGCGGTTCGTGTTTTACGATCTCGACACGGGCCGCGCACTGGCGATTCCAGAGCGGCTGCGCGAATTGCCCGATAGTGCCGAGCGGCGGGATGCGATTGAGGCCTGGGCCGCCGACGAAGGTTTCGACCTGATGGGAACGGAGTTCACGCCCAAGGGCGAGACAAAGTCGCACTATGCGATTCGCACTCTGGGGCTCTCCGCCTGGCAGGTGGCCGACGAACGGTGGAACAGCTTTGCCGCCGAAGTGCCGCAGGTTGAGCCGCTGAAGCTGGGCCGGCCGGCTGCCGGGCTACTTCTGCGGCAAGACGACAAGACAAAAGCGGTCTCCGCGACAGAGCCCGCCGTGTTTCTGTTTCGCACCCGCGAAGGGGCGTTCGGCATCCTCCGCCTGGGCGTCGAGGTGCTCGACGACGACATGAGCGACCGGATCGGCAAGCCGGCGATGGGGGACATCGACCTCGACCCGGTCGGCTTCTACAAGGGACGGCGGATGAGCTATCGCCTGATCGAAGGAGCCGACGAGGCGGCGATTCGGTGAGGCGTTAGCTACTGGTTCAAACAAAACCGTTAGTGGTTGTACAAAAACTCCCGGCTGGTGAGGACGCTCCAGTAGAGGTCTTCGATCGCCTGCCGGCGTGATTCGGCCGGCGCGGCGGCGAGTTCTTCGACGAGTGGCGCGGCTTCTTCCGCCGTTGGCTCCCGCGCGAGAGCCGCCAGAAACACCGCCCGGACCACCGCGGCGTTGTCGGTTTCGGCAGCGGCCCGCTCGGCGGCGCTTCCCGGTTCGGCCAACTTGCGATTCACCGTGTCGCCGTTATAGAGGTGCAGTACCTGCGTCATGCTCGGTTCGTCGCTCCGTTCGCACTCGCAGGTGATCAGCCGGTCGGGGCGGCCGAACGTGCTCAGGAAGTACGAATCGACAAACACGTCGGCCAGTTGAATGGCTCGCCGGGCCGGCGCCGGATCGCCCGGTTTGTTATCGGGCTTCAGATACTTGAAGCTGCTCGGAACGCTCGCCACCTGGGCGATCGCGTCGAGCAGAACCTCCGCCTTCAGCCGCTTGGCGTAGTACCGCGAGTAGTACTTCTCGTCGGCCAGGTTCTCAGCCAGCGGCTCGCCCGAGCGCTGGTAGGTTTCGCTTTGCAGGATCAGCCGCATCAGTTCGCGGAGGTCGTAGTCCTGCTGGATCAGATACTCGGCCAGGGCATCGAGCAGCCGTTCGTTGCTGGCGGGGTTCGTCAGCCGCAGGTCGTCGACTGCTTCGACGAGGCCGACGCCGAGGTAATTCGCCCAGATGCGGTTGACGATCGCTCGCGTGAAGTACGGATTCTCAGGCGACGTCAGCCAGTCGGCCAGCGGCAGTCGGCGATCGGTCGTCGCGTCGAACGACAGCGGCTCGCCATCAAGTGGCGCGGGGGGCTGCGGCGTTCCCCGGCTGGGCTGAATCAGTTCGCCTTGCGTGTCCGAATAGACGACTCGCATTCCGTCGCCGTTGCGATAGTCGCCCCCCCAGCCTTTGGCCCGCACCCGGCTAAAGAGATTGGCAAAGGCATAGTACTGGTCGTTGGTCCACTTTTCGAGCGGATGATTGTGGCACTTCGCACAGTTGATCGAGAGGCCGAGGAACGCCTGGGCGGTGGTCTCGGCCATCATTTCAGGATCTTGATGCAAGGCGTAGAAATTCGCCGCTCCGCTTTCGTGCGTGTTGCCGGTCGCGGTGACGATCTCGCGGACGAACTCGTCCCACGGCTTGTTGTCGGCGACGCTTTGGCGAATGAACTTGTAGTACGCCTCGAGTGCCTTGGGCCGCAGTCTTTCGCCCGAAAGAAGCAAGAGGTCGGACCATTTGTAAGTCCAGTAGTCGACGAATTCCGGCCGGTTCAAGAGCTGATCGATCAGCTGGTCCCGCTTGTCGGCCGACGTATCGGCCAGGAATGCGCGGGCCTCTTCGACTGTCGGGAGTGTGCCGATCGTGTCGAGGTACGCCCGGCGGAGGAACGTAGCGTCGTCGGCCCGCGGCGAGGGTGGAATCCGCAGATTGGCGAGTTTCTCGAGTGTGAGCTCATCGATCACGTTGCGCCGCGGCGCGGCGGCACCGCCGTGTCGGCACTCGTGTACTTGGCCCAGCGGGTGGCGTCCTCGATGTGCCCATCGCTGAAGTGGGCCAGCACGATGAGCTGC
>JALORD010000184.1 GCA_025459145.1 Pirellulaceae bacterium
CGGGGACGTCAATTACGGCACCGAGCCCCAGCCCGACCCGCTCCGGAATATCCCCGAGCCGACCACGAGCGGCATGCCGACGCAAAGCAATTCGCCCATCCACTTCAGCAATGGCAATCGCACCTACTCGCCGGGACGCTACAGAGGCGGCTTCAGTGTCTCGGGAAAGGGGAACCTCACCCTCTTGCCAGGCGTCTACTACATGGATGGCGGCGGGTTCTCGTTCAGCGGGCAGGGAAGCCTGGTGGCGGAAGGCGTTATGATTTTCAACGCCCCGACGGGGCCCAGCCACAATGTGGACATTAGCGGTAGCGGAGCCATCACCATGAGCCCGCCCACCAGCGGCATCTACAAAGGCCTGACGCTCTTCCAGGCACGTTCTGCTACGAACGATTTGTCGATTTCGGGCGGCGGTGCGATGGACATTGCGGGAACTTTCTATGCCGCCAATGCGACGCTCAAAGTTTCCGGCGGCGGCGACAGCGTGATCGGCTCGCAGTACGTCAGCCGATACCTCGAAATCGTCGGCAACGGCGGGCTGACGATCGACTACGATCCGGACCAGGTGATTCCGCGCCGGACACTGCACCTGGTCGAGTAGGGCGGAGCAGAACGTCGACGGGGGGCGCGCTGGTCGCGCACGAGTGCGTGCGAGTCGCGCCAGCGAACGAGTGGCTGTGGGTCGCGCCAGCGAACCACGGCTGACCGACGTTCCCTGCTGACAGCGGAGAACGCTTGGTCGCCAAGACCGTAGAGTGGGCTCCGCCCAACATGCATTCCATTTGGCGTCGAATGCAAATTGGTGGGCACAGCCCACCGTACTGCAACGCGACCTCGACCCACTCGCCTGGCTACAAACCCTCCGCCAAACCCCACGCGCCTTCCTCCTGCCAAACACACGACGGTAAACAATTACCCATGAAGTAATCCTCTGAAGGCTAAGTTGGTTCAATCGAGTTCCTGTATGCCACCACCGCTGACGGTGAGCACCTGCCCGCTCACCCACGCCGACGCCGGGGCTGACAGATACAAGGCAGCGGCGGCGATGTCCGTTCCCTCTCCGAGCCGGGCGAGCGGAGTGTGCTTGAGCATCGTCTTCTCAATCTCGGGTGTGAGCACGGTAGCCAGCGCCGCAGTGCGAATGGCCCCGGGCGCAATGGCATTCACGCGAACGTTGTCCGCCCCGAGGTCAAACGCCATATTTCGGGTCAAATGGTTGACCGCCGCCTTCGACGCTCCGTAGGAACACATCCGCTGGTTCTTGTTCTCCCCAGCCATTGAACTGATGTTGACGATTGCGCCGCCACCGGCAGCCTTCATGTGGGGGTGGACAAGTTGGCTGAGCCGGAACAGCGAGTACACGTTCAACTGGAAGGCCCATTCAAAGTCGCCCATCGGCATGTCGAACGGCTTTGGTCCGCCTCCTCCGGCATTGTTCACGAGAATTGTCAACTTACCGAACTCTTTCACCACCCGCTCGACGACGGCCATCCGCTCCGCCTCGTTGGTCACGTCGAGTCTGAGGCCAAGCGACTTGCCGCTGAACTTCCGGCATTCGGTGGCCACCGCTTCGGCTTCAGTCTGCTTGAGGTCCGTGCAAGCTACGTCCGCGCCGGCTTCAGCGAACAAAAGGCAGATCGCCTTACCGATCCCAGCGCCGCCGCCAGTAACGAGTGCCGCTTGTCCCTTCAGCGAGAACAGATTTTCAATCGGCATGTGCTTGGCCTCAAAGGTCGGACTGCATCGCCTCCGTCTAAGCTGGCCGCCAGCCTATCGGTGGCTAATCTCGGGCGGGCTAAAAGATTGTGAATTGTGGCCGATCGGCAAGAGTATCTAGTTGGCACCTCGACCTCTGTTGTCGAAGAGCAGGGGTTTCTCCGAGTGGCTCAGTCGCTGTGGTCGCGACGATGCGCATCGATTACCTTCGCATATATTCTGCAGCAGTCCGAAGTGACGGGCAGGACCTGATAGGAGTTCTCTTGTTAACTCCGCTGTGCCTTATTGACAAGAGACTCCGAGAGTTTCACGCCGAGCTTTCGGGGACTGAGGCCAACTGTCACGGTTGGTTGCGCACCCCGGTCGATCTCTCCCAAAAACAGAGAGCGCCGAGTACCCCTCGGGAATCGATGTAAATCCTTGCCAGGAACGCAAAGCGCGGAGAGGTTTTGACTCTCGGCGATATCCGCGTCCGCTGGCAAGCGATGTCCACATTCGGCTTTGAGTCACGGACCTTATTTTCTCCGTATGACCCAGGTCGCCAGAGGTGTTCCAATAACATCCCGCGACCAGCCGACCTCACCAGGGGAAAGCCGAAGGCTGGGTAGAACGAGGCCTGACCCCTTTTACTCCTGCCAGACAATTCACCCATCGCGCCCTTTTCGCGAATGGACGCTGTTTCAGGAGATTCCTAGCCGACAACCATTACTGAGAAGGCCATGAGTCTGCGCCAAACGGAAGTGCGCGCCGCTGGCACAAGACTGGCACTGGCCAGGACGCCAGTGCGACCCTGTCGGCACGACGCTAACTCGGCAGGTCCACGTTGTGATAAACGTCCTGCACGTCATCGCATTCGTGCAAGAGGCCCAGGAATTTTTGGAACATGGCGAGGTCTTCGTCGCCGATGGCCTTGGTGGACTGCGGGAGAAACGTGATCTCCTGCACTTCGAGCTCGGTTTTCGGAAACGCTTGCAATAGCGCCGTCTTTGCTTTGTAGAACTCGGCGGGGGGCGCAAAGATCGTCAGGCGGCCGTCTTTGGATTCAATCTCGTCGATGTTGACGTCAGCCGCGAGCATTGCCTCGAGGACCTGCTCTTCGTTGTCGCCGGGGAAGGAGAGGATCGCGACGTGGTCGAACCACAGGGCGACCGACCCGGGGGCTCCCAGTTTTGAGCCGGTCTTGGTGAAGCAACTGCGGACTTCGGAGATTGTGCGCTGATTGTTGTCGGTCAGGCAATCGACGATGACCATTGAGCCGCCGGGACCGAATCCCTCGTAGCGGACGGTTGAAAAATCCTCGCCGCCGACGCCGCGGGCTTTCTCCACCGCCTTATCGATGACGTGGGCCGGAACCTGATCGCGCTTGGCCTTTTCAATCAGGCTGCGCAAGGCCGGATTGACATCGGGGTCGGCGACGCCGCTCTTGGCGACGACGTACAACTGTTTGCCGTACTTCGAGTACAGCTTCGACTTCTGACCAGCCGTTTTGAAGATTGCGTTCTTGCGGTTTTCGAAATTTCTGCCCATGAGAAATCAAGTTCGTCAGGAAGCCGAATTTGCGGAGCCTTCGGAGCGGAAAAAGGGGAATAGGGGACTGGGCACACCAGAGAACTCCCCGGAGTGGGGGTGTAACTTGCCTCTGGTTGATCGGCCTGTCAGTCCAATTTCCTGTCTGGTCAGTTTGGGCGATTGTGACCAGGAAGGCAACACGCCAACGCCCATCCGCGGTTGCGTGGCGGCGAAAATGGGCCGCGATCGCGGGGCGCGGCAAGGGAAGCTGGAAGTAGTCGGCTCGAACGGCCCAGGTGGTCGATGAAGCAGGGGATTCGCACGGAGGTGCAACGGTTTCCCGCGGCGCTTCGGAGACCTCCGGTCGGAGCGTGGGTCGAGACCCGCGCGCAATCTAAAGCCACGAGCCACCAGCACCAGCCACTAGCACAATTCCGCCCTTCTACTTCCCATTCGCCTTCCGCACGTACTTGTGGCAGTTCACGCAGCTCAGTGTCGTGTTGACGTAAGCCAGTGCGGCAGCGTCGAGGTTCTTTTGCCGGGCCGCTTCGGTGATGGCGTTGACGCTCCGCTGGAACTCTTTGCTCCGCTCGTGGTACTCCACGGTCTTTACTACAGACCACAGCTCGTCCTGGCACAGCAGGCTGATCGCCTGCGAGTGCTTGACGATCAGGTCGAAATCCTCAGTGGCGAGTCCTTCGAGCACTTTCTCGGCATGCACGAGTTTCGCCTTCATAAACGCCGCCACCTCGTTCTGGGCGGAGGCGGACGACGCCAGCATCCCGCCTAAGGCGAGTACTGCCAGGAAAACGAGCGTGCGGCGAGTGGTTGTGTGCATCACTGTCGGGACTCCTCGATACGGAGAGAGGTTAACGCCGGAAAACTGTCGCAACTGGCGCGCCGGCGGGCAAACGGCCCATTCGCACACGAAATGCGTCCGGTAATGTGCGTTTTCGCGCGCCTGCACGACCGACTGAGTCCCAGTCGCACACTGCAGACACGCGCCCCCGTCGGCGAATTGCACGGTTTTAGCACGATTTGCTCTGGCCCGGAAAGTGCGTTAAGGTCATGGGCGGTGCAGATCTGCGATGGTTCCTGGTTTTCATCCGAAGGATGTCGTCGATGAGCAAGCGAACTCGACTTGGTGAATTGCTGGCTGCGGTCGTGGGGTTAGCGGTGGTTGTGGCCGGCTCGCTGGTGAGCCCTGGTCAGTCCGCGGCGCATGCCCAAGAGGCCAAAGCCGCAGCCGAGAAAGAGGCCCCGGCCGCCGATGCCGAGCCGAGCGTCTGGATGCGGAAGAAGCTCGACTACTCGAAAGAAATCCTGGAAGGGATCTCGACGGCCGACTTCGACCAGATCGCCAAGAACGCGGAGGCGATGCGGGCTCTCGGGAAGATCGAAGCCTTTGTCCGCTCGCGAACCCCTGGCTATCGCACCCAGTTGCAGATCTTCGAAGAGGCCAATGCGGAAATTCTGAAGCAAGCTAATCGAGACAATCTCGAAGGAACGGCTCTCGCCTTTACGCAGCTGACGATTAGCTGCGTGAATTGCCACAAGCAGTTGCGCGAGTCGGACAAGAAGTAGCCCCGTCCCCTACCCCTCCATCACCCGACGGCGCGACGGCTGCCTGCCAGCCCTCTGCGACGATTCGTGCCCCCCGCATCGTGCATACGCTCCCTATGACTTGCCACTTGTATTTGTCTAGCCTGGCTCTCGCTGGCTGCTGTCTGGTTCTCGCCAGCGGCTGTTCGCGCGAGGCGGAAGTAACGTTCGCGCCGCGCGAGGATCTGCAGGCGTTCGCCCCCAAGCATCAGACGCAGCTGGCCGCCGGTCTCGAAGAGTATTTCGGGACGGCGAATTCCCCGCGGTTCATGGTCGTCGCGCCGGACGAAGAGCAGCCGGAGGATGCCGCTGAGCCGCTGCTGGTGCAGCAAGTCGATCGGCTGCATCTCGCGCACGGGCGGGATGTCTATACGCGGCAGTGCGCGGGATGTCACGGCAACACGGGCGATGGCCAGGGCCCCGCGGCCCCGTATCTCGATCCCCTGCCGCGAGACTATCGGCTCGGGAAGTTCAAATTCACAAGTACGCCCCGCGGCTCAAAGCCGCGGCGCGAGGACCTGGCGCGGATCATTCGCCGCGGCGCCAAAGGGACGAGCATGCCCAGCTTTCGCTGGATGTCCGAGGAAGACTTGCAGGCGGTGATCGATTATGTCGTGCTGCTCAGCTCGCGGGGGGAGATGGAATATCGGGTTATGCGGTTCGCCGATCTGGAACTTGGCGGCAAGCTCGATATGCAGGACGCCACGCCGGAAAAGATCGCCGAGGCGGAGAAGGAAGTCCCCGACATCGATCCGGCGATTTTTGCCGATGAAGCGCGATTCGTGGCCGACTCGTGGAGGCAGGCCGACGACGTGATCGTGCGGCCGCTGACGCCGCAAACTCCCTACACCGAGGAAGCGGTCGCCGCCGGAGCGCGGGCGTTTGTCGCGCTCAACTGCTACAAGTGCCACGGCCGCGACGGGCGCGGCAATCGGGTGCAGGACGTCGGCAAGGACGACTGGGGGCACGTGGCCTATGCGGCCGACCTGACGACCGGCATGCTGCATGGCGGCCGCCGCCCCGTCGATATCTATCGCCGCATCTACGCCGGCATCAACGGCACGCCGATGCCCGCCTTTGCCCAGCCCGACACGGCCTCGGGTGAAACCGAGCTCCAGCGGAGCGAGACGATCTGGAATCTCGTGCACTTTGTCACGAGCATCGTCGAAGGAAAACCCCTGCCGCAGGATGTGATCGACGAAGCGATCCGCGAGCAGCTCAAGAACCTCGAAACGCAAACGCAGCCCGAAGCCGGGGACACCCCCGCACCTGAGGCGCCTGCTGGCGACACTTCGACCAATCAGCCGCCCGCACCCGAATCGCCGCCGGCGGAATCACCTACGGTTGCGCCGCCAACCACCGAACCGCCAGCGACCGAGACGCCAGCGGCAGAATCACCGGCCGAACCGCCCGCCGGCGAAGATTCGAAGAACAATGCCGCCTCCGCAGAAGGCGCTCCTGACTGATAACGCAGTAAGTCTTCCGCCCCCGGGCACGCACGATTGGATTCCCTCCCAAGTTCATCCCCGCACGCTCCATGACCGACAAAGAACTGACCGCCGTCGAACGGGAACTGGCCGAACTGAGGGCCCGCGTGGCGCAGCTGGAGTCCGAGGTGACGTCTCCCGCGCCGCGCGATCGCCAGTGGACCCGCGGCTATTACTTGACGTATTACGCCACCGCCGGGTTCTTCCTGGGGATGATTGCGGCCGTCGCCAGCCTCGTGTTCAACATCGTCGGGTCGCTCCTGGTCGGTCAGCATCCCCTACAACTAATCCGCGTTTACCTGACGTTTGGCCTCGGCCAGAAAGCGCTTGATTTGGAGCTCGATCAAGGGGATGGCGGCCTCGCCCTCATTATCGGTTGCTGTCTGTACATCGCGACGGGGATGCTCCTCGGCGTCATTTTTCAGGTTGTCCTCAGCCGGTTTGCCGATCGCGGACCGCTGGCGAAACGGCTGGCCATCGCCACGGTTCTGGCCGTGGCGGTCTGGCTCGTGAACTTCTACTTGCTGCTCTCTTGGATTCAACCGCTTTTGTTTGGCGGCAATTGGATTGTCGAACTCATCCCCGTGTGGGTTGCATTGCTGACGCATCTGGTCTTCGGCTGGACGATGGCGCTCGTCTATCCGCTGGGAATGTATGAGCCCTACCGCGCCGTGTCGGAGCGATCATGAGCGAGACGAGTCTGGTGTCGAGTGAACAGTCGGCGAGTGAACTCGCCAGCGAGCTTGCGGGGGATGCGCCCCGCCATGCCGATCTCGTCGACGAGCGGCTGGTGCGGTGGTATTTCTACGCCGGTCTGACGTTCCTCACGATTTCGATGCTGGCGGGCCTCCTGATGGCCTTTCAGCTCATTCGCGGCAACCCGCTGAACGGGATCGAGCTCCTTTCGCCCGGCCGCTGGCGGATGATCCATACCAACGCGATTGCGTATGGCTTTCTGGCGAACGCGTTTCTAGGCTCGCTGCACTGGGCCGTGCCGCGGCTGACGTTTCATAAAGTCGCCAGCCAGTGGCTGTCGTACTTCATTTTCTTCGCGTGGCAGTTCGTGGTGCTGAGCACCGCGGCGGGCATCGTCGTCGGCCCGACCTTGCAAGACCAGCCGTGGCTCTTGGAACTAGCCCGCGAGTGGCGGCTGCCCATGAGTCTGGGAGCGCAGGGGCTTGAGTGGGGCGAAACGCCATTCTGGATCGACCCGCTTTCGCTCGTGGGCCTGTTGCTCGTCGGCTACAACTTCATGATGCCGATCGCCCGGACAAAGGGGCCGCAATACGTGACGCTGTGGTACTTCATGGCGATGTTCGTCTGGACGCCGCTCACGGTGGCGATGGGCAACCTGCTGCCGGAGTATGTCGTCGCCGGCACAAGCGCCGGAGCCATCGGCGGCCTTTTCATCCATGATCTCGTGGGGCTCTTCGTCACGCCGCTCGGCTGGGGGCTGATGTACTACTTCGTTCCGATCATGCTCAAAAAGCCGATCTGGAGCCACGGCCTTTCGCTCGTCGGCTTCTGGGGACTGGCCTTCTTTTATCCGCTGCAGGGGATTCACCACTTCCTCTATACGCCGATTCCGATGTTCCTGCAGTACGGAGCGGTCGTTTCGACGATCGCCGTCGAACTTGTCGTGGCCACGGTAGTGATCAACTTCTTCGGCACGCTGTGGGGGAGCGGGCGGGCGATCTTCGACAACCTGCCGATTCGCTACTTTTACACGGGGATGGTCTTCTACTTCATCACCTGCTTCCAGTGTGCTCTGCAGGTGACACTCACGTTCCAAAAGCTGATTCACTTCACCGACTGGGTGGTGGGACACGCCCACCTCGTGATGTTCGGCGTTTTCTCGCTGTGGCTCTTCGGGATCATGACGTACCTCTTTCCCCGGCTCCTCGGCCGCCCGTGGTACAGCCGGCAGCTTTGCGAGTGGCACTACTGGCTCTCGGCCGTGGGCCTGTTTGTGATGTTTCTCGACCTGACGATGGCCGGCGTGTTCCAGGGGTATTACTGGGCCTCGCTGCAGCCGTGGGAGGTTTCGGTCGATGGCTCGCAGCCGTTCTGGCACGTGCGGGCGGTCGCGGGCCTGGCCATGTTCGGCGGCCTCTTGTGCTTCCTCTACAACCTGTGGATGACGCTCCGCGGAGCGACGTCGCCAGCCCCGGCAACGAGCACCTCGGTGGCGGCCCTCGGCGCGTAGCGGAGGAAACGTCGAAGGTCGAAGGTCGAAAGAAGCACAAAAGCCAAAGGACGAATTCCGAACAGCCAGGTGTGCCTCAACCGCCCACTGACAACTGACCACTAACCGGCTCCCCCTAGCCACTAGCCACTAGCACTAGTCACTCCGCAACCCTAGCCCCCAGCCCTAGCCCCTTCCCGCCCCATGTTCGAATCCAAAACCGGCATCCTGTTTATCGCGGGCCTTGGCTTCTTCGTGTTCGCGTTTGTCAGCAACGGCGCCTTGCCGATGATCATGTACAAGGACCTGCCCGAGCAGACGGCTGAGCAGGTCGTCAACCCGCGGCTGGTGAGCCAGCTTCGCAACATGCAGCTCCGCTGGCCCGAGCCATTTCAGGCCGCGTTCGGCGATTTGCCGCCGATTCAGGACGTACCCGCGACGGCCACCGATGCCGAGCGAGCGACGATCGAGGCCGCCAACGCGACCGTTCGCGAGCAGGAGATTGCAGTGGCCGCCGAGGCGCTGCGGCTCGGCCGGCAGGTCTACATCGGCGAAGGGTGCTGGCACTGCCACAGCCAGTTTGTCCGGCCGGTGTCGAA
>JALORD010000185.1 GCA_025459145.1 Pirellulaceae bacterium
CGGCGTGACATTACTCTCGCGTATGCCGTGGCGTGAAAGAGATCAAGTCGGCAAAGTAGATGCCATCACGCTTGCGGACTTCGAAGACGACTTCCGAGGGGATCGCACTCTCGCCGGGATTTTTCTTGAAGATTTCGCGAATGCGCCGGCCTTCCGCCGTCGTACAGAAAAAGTTGAGCTTTTCCCGGCTTAGGAAGTCGCATTTGCCGACATGCGCGTGATAGGTTCCGCTGCGGCCCAGGATGACCGGCTCGAACGAAAGCAAGTAGCCGTTCAGATCCGGAAAGAATTCGAAGTTCTGCGGTTCGTAGATGTAGCCTCGGACCTTGATCGTGTACCCCTCGTAATCTTCGGGGTAGAGCCAGACCGCCTCCAGTTTTCCGGTCTCGACCGGCAGGCGATCTCCCCAAACCTCGAGCACTCGCGCGGCGGGTTTCGGCTCCTGCGCACCGAGCAGAACCGGCAGCAGGGTCGCGACACCGACAACAATGGGGAACAGCGTCTTCATCAATCGCTCCTCAAGGAACCAGATTGTTGGACACTCGCAAAATCTGGCCTTCGCGAGCGGTAAATATCGTCGAGTGGTGACGAATCGTGCGTCCCGCGAACAGCTGGGAATGTGCGTCGCGGGGCCGGAAGTCCAGGACTGGGTCTCCAAATACGGCCCCCCGCGAAACTGGCTTACGTGCATCTTAGTTGTCATCGAAGCGGAATCCAATGTTCATGCCTCTGTCGCTCCTTCTAGAAAGTGGGATCGTCGTGCACCCTGGTCACGACCTGCCCTCGGAAGAAGGAAATTATTGGGCACAAGCCCTCGGTCGAAGTGTAATGCTGGTCAGTACCCATGACACTCGCGCGGGGCCTGTGTGCTATCCTGAAGCGATGAAGTCTGTCGATCCTTTGGCCTCTCAGGCTGCTGATACGCCCGCCCCGGCTGTCGATCCAACTGCCCCACCCGAAGGGCGGGAGGGGGTCGTTTATGAGCCGTCGGAAATGCTTAATCGGGCCGCTGCACCGCCTGCTGTGATGACGACAGCCGCGGCGTCGCCTTCGCCGGCCGAGCCGTCTCCGACACCGCCGCACGGAGGCCGGCGCTATCGGGTGCCGCTCATTCTCTTTCTGCTCACTTGCTTGTCGACGTTTTTGGCCGGGGCGACGGCGTTTAACCCGCTCATGTTCCTGCTGTGGGCTGTCGGCCTCAGCATGCAGGGGGATGCGATTATGCCCCCCTCGGCGATGCCCCTGCGGCGAGTGATCCTCGACCACTGGGAAAACGGCCTCGTCTACATGGCGTGTCTGCTCGCCATTCTGCTGACGCACGAGATGGGGCACTTCCTCTTCACGGTTGTTTACCGCGTGCGGGCGAGTCTGCCGCTGTTTATCCCGTTTCCGATCTCGCCGATCGGCACGATGGGTGCGGTGATCGCCATGGACGGCCGCAGCGCCAACCGCCGCGAGATTTTCGATATTGGCCTCGCCGGGCCGATCGCCGGACTGGTCGTGGCCCTGCCGATCATGTGGATCGGCGTTCAGGAGATGAAGACGTTCCAGCGCATCGGCGCCGAGCCGACGCTGCCGGTGCCGCTCGTGATGCGGGCCGCCATCGATCACTTTCATCCGGGCAAGTACAACCCCGAGGTCGGTTTTCCTCTTTCGCAGGCCAATCCCTGGTTCATGGCCGGCTGGGTCGGGCTGCTCGTGACGGGTGTGAACATGCTCCCGGTCAGCCAGCTCGACGGCGGACACGTCACCTACGCCCTCTTCGGCCGCAAGGCCCACTGGGTCGCCCGGGGGTTTATGGGACTGGTGTTCGGCTACATGGCGTATCTCGTCATCGTCGAACGGACCACGCCGACCTGGATTCTAATGGCGGTTCTGGTGCTGTTCCTGGGCACGGACCATCCGCCCACGCGCGACGACTCGGCCCAGCTCGGCTGGTGGCGCGTGGTGCTAGGCATTCTGTCGCTGGCGATACCGCTCTTCTGCCTGGTGCCGAATCTGCAGCTGTGAGCCGGCCGGGGCAGGGCAGGGTAGGGTAGGGTAGGGTAGAAGCCGCTGATGAACGCAGAAGATCGCCGATCGTTATCTTGCAGGTGAACTCTTCGCACAAGAATCTGCGTCCATCGGCGGTTATCTGCGGCCTTACTCTCGCTCGCAACGCCAGACGCTGATTCTGACGACGAAGACGGCGCCAAGAAGACGGCAATATTTGGTTTGCATGCCGTGCTGCGCGGCGGTTCAATACACTTCGCTCCCCTGACTGGCTCTGGTCTTTCCCGCCCCCCCAACATCTCGCCGCTAGTATTCCATGTTAGTGCGAAATTTCCGTTCGCTTCGTTGCGAGAGTTCGACATCTGCCGGCATCCTCGCACTGGGGACAGCCGTTGCCCTGGCGATGATTGGGAGCTGGCCGGCGGGAAGGAAGCGCGGATTGTCGTGATTCCGACCGCCAGCGACGCGGCTGATACCGAAGACGCCGAAGTCCGCCGCCGGCAACTGGCCCCCTGGGATTCGCTCGGGGCTGCGGAGGTGTCGCTCCTGCATACCCGATCGCCCGACGAAGCCAATCGCGATGAGTTCGTCGCCCCGCTCAAGTCGGCGACGGCGGTCTGGTTCGGCGGCGGGGATCAGTCGAAGATTGCCGCGGCTTATCTGGGGACGGCTGTCGAGCGCGAGCTGGCGGCGCTCCTCGCCCGCGGCGGCGTGATCGGCGGCACGAGCGCCGGAGCCGCGATTCAGTCGCGAGTGATGATCGCCGGCGGAACGACCGAGCCGAAGATGGCGACCGGTTTCGACCTGCTGCCGGGCACGATCATCGATCAACACTTTATCGCGCGCCGCCGGCAGGACCGGCTGCGGAAAGCCCTGGCCGATCATCCGGGCCTCGTCGGCATCGGCCTCGATGAGGGGACGGCGCTCGTCGTGCAGGGGCGGAGCCTGGAAGTCCTGGGCGAATCGGTCGTCAGCATCTTTCTGGCCGAGGGGGGCGGCCGCGAGCCGCGCGAGATGGCGCTCCCGCCCAAGGCGCAGCATGACCTGACGATGCTCCGCCGGGCGGCGCAGGACCGGGCGGCGAATCCGTTTCCGCCGGAAGAACTGCCTGAGCCGAAGCTTGCCGCGGGCTCGCTGGTGATTGTTGGCGGCGGCGGTATGCCGCGCGAGGTTGTCAGCCGCTTCCTGGAACTGGCCGGCGGCCCCGACGCGCCGATTGTTGTCCTGCCAACCGCCAGCGGCGAAGATCCGGCCGACGACCAGCGGAGCGGGCGGTTTCTCGAACGGGCCGGCGCGCGGAAAGTCACGACGTTGAGCCAGCGGACCCGCAGCGAGGTCGAGTCCCCCGAGTTTCTCGCCGCCCTGTCCGAAGCGAAGGGGGTCTGGTTCGGCGGCGGTCGGCAGTGGCGATTCGTCGATTGCTATGGCGGCACGAAGGCCGAAGCGGCGATCTACGATGTCCTCCGCCGCGGCGGCGTGATCGGCGGCAGCAGCGCCGGCGCGTCGATTCAGGCGCAGTACATGGTTCGGGGCAGCGTCCTGGGAAATCTCGAACCAATGGCCGAAGGGTACGAACGGGGCTTCAATTACCTCCCCGGCACGGCAATCGACCAGCACTTCAGCCAGCGCGGCCGCCAACGCGACATGACCCGCGTTGTCCACCGCCACCCGCAACTCCTGGGGATCGGCCTCGACGAAGGAACCGCAATCATCGTCCAGGGGCAAAAGGCCGACGTGGTCGGCGAAGGGAAAGTCTACTTCTACGACCGGCGCGCAATGCCAAAGGAAGGGCCGATGGAACCGCCGGCTGAGGGTGAGCCGGACTACGTGGCCTTGGCCGCGGGGGAGACTTTTGATTTGGTCGAGCGGAAGGCGATCCCGGCTGCCGACGAACGCAGCGAGGCCTTGCCAGCCGCAGGGCGGTAAGAGGGGCGATTCTCCGTACCAAGCTCCGCTTGGGGCGAAACTTCGAGAAGCTCCCGCTTCCCGTCCTGCTGCCATGGTCGGGGCATGGAAGGCAGCAGCTTCCGAGCGGCTGTTCACAAGCGGAGCTTGGGAACGAGGGGAACATGAACACTTTTTAATCAGGGAGACGTTGAACGTGATACGGCGACTGCTTAGCAGCTCCCTACCAACATTCTTCCGGGAGTCGGTAGCTAAGTAGGCACCCTACGCCGCCCAGGTGAATCAACGCGTCGCTCTGGTTTACGACCTCAACCATGCAGTCGGACTCTTCCGCATCGCGCACCATTTGCTCCTTGATGTTGAATCGGCGGAATGCCCGTGCATTGCACCGGGGGCATAGCGGGGGTGCTTCCGCGTTGATGTCGAAATGCCCGCAGTGAGTGCACGTCCACCCTAGGCCTGGGTCGTATTCTTTGGATAGTACGAGCATGTCCGCGCGGCCACACCGCAGGGCGCAGAAACTCGCGCCTGTTCCCACGACGGCGAGACCACCCGTGCGCAGTTGATGGACGAGATTGCCGACAGTTGTGCGAGACTCTTGCTCCTCCACCTCCATAAACGAACTCAGAGTGGCTTCCACCACATCAGACAGACGCGACGTGCCGGATGCTGGCACATTATCAATCAACTGTCTCTGCAAGTGCTTGGGCAGGCTCGCTTGTACTCGCGAAGTGATGGAAGGCGGGCCCGCGAGGATCAGGTGCCTGTAGCCGCCGGCGGACATGAGCTGATTCAACACCTCGATGGCATTCTGAAAGAACTTGCGAGTGCGCTCCTCGCGGTGGCGTTGAAATTCACCCTTCATCCACTCACGTCCCACGCGATACCGCAGATCCGGCCGCTCTTCCCACAGTTGCGCGGTGACTGCCCCCAGATTGATTTGCAGAATGCGGATGCTGTCTTCCGTCACTAACATGACGACGTACCGATGATAGGTATCCTTCAATTCGACCAGATGATAGATATTGGGCGTACGATCAACAGCAATCCAGTTGGGGAGAGACACCTGAAACTGCAGCGGCAGAAAGAACGGTTGCTCACCCGCGCGCGAATAGACAGCGAGCCCCTTGGAAGTGGCCAACAGCTCCGTTGCCAACACTCGCTCGATACGAGCCAAAGCGGCATCGAAGGCGTGTTGCTCCTGGATGCTCAAGCCATGGCGAAGCAATTGCACACGACTATCGAACGCGTTCCGATCTGCCAATCGTCCCTCGACCAAGGGCTGGTAACAACTGATAACGGGTGCATCGGTGACAGGTAAGGTCGCCAAGGTATGGACGTGTTTCGGCAGGTTTTTCCGTTCCAATATCTACTTCCTTACTTTACAGATTAAGAACAGTGGTGGCGGCTATGTCCGCGCGTGTGATGTGCTGGTTGGCGGTTAACACTATTGCGCCAGAAACAAGGGCCGGTTGGCGTGCTGGATCACGTGCAATGCGGTCTCGCCGATGATGCGTCGCCACAGTAGATTCGTTGCGCTGTTGCCCACGACTGTCAGGTCCGCGCCCCACTGTTCCGCATATGGCAGCAGGTTGTCCTTCGCTGAGACAGGCACGAAGGCCTCCTCGGTCTCGAATCCGTGCGCTTTGCAGTAATTGGCCGCGTCGCGTGCGAGCTGCTCCGCTTTGTCGGCCCGGTGTTCGAAAGTCACGATCCGCAACTTTGCCATCGGCCATAGCCGCATCTGCACGAAGCGCTTCATCGCTTTGGCGGACTCCATCGATCCGCTGTAGGCAATCAACACTTTCTTCATTGGATGGAAGCCCTTTGAAACGGCGATCAGGGGACGCACCCCCGATTGGACGAGCTGCACCAAGGCGTTGTGCGGATCGGGGACGAGATCGAACTCAAACAGGCTTCGCAGGCCAAAGATCATGAGGTCGTGATAGCGAGCTTGATCAATCATCAGCGTGAACGGTTCGCCTACCTCGCGGAGAACTCGATAACGCACTCCGGAGGCATTGCAGGCTTGAGTGAATTCCTGGACGGCCCATTCGGCGCGTTCATTCGCCCTTTTCAACCGATCTTCAGCCACATCATGCGCGTAGTGTCCCCCGCCAATAGGCACTGGGCCGATACAGGTCAGTCGCCTCTCGTCGATGATACTGACGCCGGTTATTTCAGCACCATGATCCATCGCAAGAGCGACAGCCTGGTTGATCGCGGAAACGGTGTATTCCGTGCCGCCGAGTCCCAGCAACATGCGTCTTAACAAGCTTGTCACTCCTTTCGAGAAGCGATTACTCGCCGGGGAACCGCCTGCGTGAAATGCCCATCCTTTGCCGCCACCTTCTTGTCTGAAATGTCGAGCCGATGCTGCACCGACGACGAGGCAGTGTCGATCTGCTCTGTAGAGTCGGCGTTAGTCGCGCGTTGGCCGGTGCCACTCGCCACATCGATCAAGTCGACTACCCGCGTGACGCCCGCCACATGCTTGATGCATTCAAGGGCGACCTGCCGAATGTAGAACGTTGGAACCCGACCACGAACCCGAACCTCGCCTCGATTGACCGTGAGTTCCAACGCCCGCAAGGAGACGTGTCCCTGCTGATTGAGAAAACACATTACTCGCTGTAACAAGTCATCGTCGAACTCTTTGGAAGGTGGCAAAGACTTTGACTTCATCGCACGGTCTCCCTGACCGGCAGCGAATGATCCATCAGTCGCACCCAGCCACAAAAGGCAACAACCCTAGTCGAACTTCAGTGGAGTCTGCATCTGCTTCACGCTTGTCCTCCGACCAGTGAATCAACGGCGTCGCTGAATGGGCACCCAGTCGCATCTCACTTCGCGTAAGCCAGCAGGTAATTCTCGTCGCGCGCCGCCGCGAAGTCGGCGATTGGCAAGTGGTGGACTCTGAAACGTCACTGAGCCAGGAACAGGGGAATCTTGGTGTCGCGGAGCGTCGCCAAGAGGGTGTCGCCCAGAACCTTTCGGACGATCACGCTCCGAGCGCTGTTCCCCATCACGATCATGTCGGCCTGCCACATGGTCGCCGCCGGCAACAGCAACACCCGGGGGTCTCCTGGATTTGATTGGTGACAGACACGAAAGCCATGAGCTCTGCAGTACTCTGCCGCTGCCCACAGCAATTCGTCGGCCTGGTCACCTGATGGGTGAAATGTCATGAGTTTCAATTCGGCGTTAGGCCACAGGCGCATCTGCACGAACTGCTTCATCGCCTTCGCCGACTCCATCGAACCGTTATAGGCAATCAGGACGCGCGACATACTGCGGAATCTATCGGAGACGGCGATCAGCGGACGCACGCCCGCGCCAACCAGCCGGATCAGGAGAGATTCAGGAGCGCCCGCCATAAAGTCATATTCGAAGATGCTCCGCAGGCCGAATACCATCAGGTCGTGATAGCGTGCGTGGTCCACCAAGCTCGAGAAGGCATCGCCCGATTCTTCCACGACGCGGTGCTTAACGTTTGCGGCCTGGCAGGCGGATTCAAACTCGCCGACGCATTGTTGGATCTGCGAAAGGGCAATTTGCATACGCTCGGCTCGGAGCGAGTCGCGATTCGGAGCTTTTACCAGGCCGGTCCCCTCGCAGCGAACCCGTTTGGTGTCGAGGACCGTGACTCCCGTCAACTCCGCCTCATGGGATTGGGCGAGCATCACGGCACGCTGAATCGCAACGGGCGTATAGGGGGTACCTCCCAATCCCACCAGGATTCGCTTAATCATGGAAATCCTCCTCGCAGGACATTTCGAGCCTTACTTTCCTCGCTTCGACCACCACCACTTGTGCAATTCAACTGCCGGTACGATTAACACGCTCACGCCAAGTGCCACGCCCCACAGCCAAGGATCAATAGGCTGGGTGGTTAACATTTCTTGCAGGAAGGGAACATACATGGCGATCACGTGCAGCAAAAACGCACCGAGTGTGCCGAAAAACAAGACGGGGCTGCGAAGGGGCGACAATGCAAAGGCCGACCTCGTCTCTGACCGGCAGTTGCCGACGTGGAAGTTTTCAAACAAGACCATCGTCAACAGCAGCAGATTGCGAGCATCCGCCACATTCCAGCCCAGCCGGAGCGCGATGTCGTACACCAAAAAGCCACCACCGCCGACCACCAGCATGGCCACCAGCGTCCGCTCGATCATCAACTGGTTGAAGATGGCTTCGCCAGGTGGTCGCGGCTTCCGTCGCAAGCTGTCCCCTTCGCCTGGCTCAAAGGCCAAGGCCACACCCTGAATCCCATTGGTGACAAGATTCAGCCACAACAACTGAACCGGAAGCAGCGGCACCGGCAGACCCGTGATCACGGCCAGCAGAACCATCAGCAGTTCGGCCGCACCCATCGATACGAGCAGATAAATCACCTTGCGAATGTTGTCGTAGGCGATCCGGCCCTCTTCGATGCCGCCGACGATGGAACTGAAGTTGTCGTCGCTAATCACGAGTTCCGACGCCTCGCGGGCCACATCGGTCCCGGCCTTGCCCATCGCCACGCCAATGTTGGCCGCGCGCAAAGCGGGAGCGTCGTTCACACCGTCTCCCGTAACCGCGACGAAGTGCCCCGCGCTTCGCGCTGCCTCAACAATCTGGAGCTTTTGCCGGGGCGTGACGCGCGCGAAGACGCGAATGCGCTGGACCAAGTCCGCCAGTTGATCGATTGATTTCCCGTCCACGTCGGCGGCCGTCGCAACCTGGTCGTCTCGATCCGCCAATCCAAGATCACGGGCAATGGCCAAGGCAGTGATACGGTGATCGCCCGTTACCATCGTGACCAGCACACCCGCGCGATGGCACTCCGCGACAGCCTCACGTGCTCCCGCACGCAAGGGATCGATCATTCCCAGAAATCCAATGAACGTCAGTTTCTTGGGTTGGGGCGGAACTTCTTCTGGATGAAGTGCCTCGGTGAGTTGTCCGCAGGCGACGGCGATCACGCGTAGTCCGCGCGCTGCCATCCCCAGGGCCAACTTATCGAGTCGCGCCCGCTCAGCGCTGGAGAGTTCATCGCCGCACATGTCGAGCACGCGTTCCGGCGCGCCTTTGACGCACACCTGGACCCGCTCGCCGGCTTGATGGAACGTCGCCGCGAACTGATGCTCCGGTTCGAAGGGAATGCTATTCACCAGGGGGAATTCCTCGAGAGCCCGTTCTCGCTGGATTTCCACTTTCGCCCCCAAACTCAAGGCCGCGATATCCACCGCATCCCCGCGCCAGACCCACTCGCCGTCGCGGTGATGCAAGTCGGCTTCGTTGCACAGGACAGCTGACTGAATCGTCGCGGCCAACCCGGCGTGATTGGCCAGGTTCACAGGCTGTCCAGCCCATTGCACCTCGCCTTGCGGCGCGAATCCCTGGCCCGTGACCGGGTACACATCGCCGTTGGCCAGACAGACTTCACGCACGGTCAGTTCATTGCAGGTAAGCGTGCCAGTTTTGTCGGTCGCGATCAGCGTGCAACTTCCCAACCCTTCGACCGCCGTGAGTTGGCGCACAATCACGTTCCGTCTGGCCATACGCGTGGTCGCCACAGCGAGCGCCACGGTGATTGCGACCGGCAGCCCTTCAGGAATTGCGGACACGGCGAGTGCGACGACCAAGAAGAATGTCTCGACGAGCGTGTAGCCCCCCAGCACAATCCCCAGCGCGCCGATGGCGCACGCCGCCACCAATGTGCCGATCGCGACATAGTTCGTAAACTGCTCCATACGATCCAGCAGGGGCGGCTTGCCCCCGCCGCTGCCCATTACATCCAAGGCCAACTGACCGACGCTGGTTGCCGTCCCGGTGGCGACGACGACTCCCTTCGCCCGACCGCGTGCGACCAAAGAGCCGGCAAAACTCATGTTCTGCCGATCCGCTAAAGTCGCGTCTGGTGCGCCCATCCACGCGGAGTCTTTTCTGACCGCCAATGACTCTCCGGTCAGCAGGGATTCGTCTACCTCCAAGCCGTGCGTCGACAGCAGCCGGATATCGGCCGGCACTCGATTACCCGACTCCAACCAGAGGATGTCTCCGGGAACGACCTCCTCGGCCTTGACTTCTCTCACTTCCCCGTCGCGTTCAACCTGGGCGTGCATCCGCAGCAGTTTCTTCAGCGCGTGGCTGCTTTGCTCCGCCTGCCATTCCTGATACGCCCCGATAACCGCGTTGAGCGCCAACACAGCTGCAATGAAGGCCGCATCCTTCAGGTCTCCGATCAAGGCGGAGACAACGGCCGCGGCGACGAGGATATAAATCAGCGGACTGGCGAACTGCCGTAAGACGATCAGCCAAAGAGGTGTCGGCCCCTTTTCCGGCAGTAAGTTGAGACCATACTCCTGCTGTCGCCGCTCGACTTCCGCTCGGGTCAGGCCGCGCGGCGTTGCGCCGAGCGTTCCCAGAATCAACTCTGGGCTTTCGGAGTGCCACGGTCGGATTTCCTGCTTGCGATTCGGCATCCATTTGTTCCTGTCTAACGCTCACTTCGTTTCGAATTCTTCGGACCACTCCAGGCCGCCCGCGCACTCCGCACGGCGTTCTTTACCTGATCGACCTCCTGATTCACTGCAGGCAGAAATTGCATTCCTGCCACCAGCCATTCTGCCAACTGCGGGTAGCAAAGCTGATAAACGATGCGTCTTCCTTCCCGGCGCTCCGACACGACGCGGAGCGACCGCAAGATCGCCAAGTGCTGCGAGACATTCGAGTGCGCTAGCTCCAGCGTGCTGGCCAAGGTGCCGACATCCTTCTCGCCACCTTTCAGTTCTTCGATGATCTGGATCCTTCGCGGTTGAGCAATTGCTCCCAGGAACGCGCCAAGTTCGTTTGCGGCAATTCGGCGGTACGGCATAGAGAAATCGCTTCACAGTGCGCCACCGCCGTCAAGTCACACGGTCCTTGCGGCAATCCGGCAACCGTGGATCACATCGGCGGAAATGCTCATATGCGAACACTGGCATATGTCGTGCCGGATTCGACTTGTGCTTCGATGGGCGGGGGCAAGGGCCGGAATTTCCCGGAGATTTAGAGTGTGAAGCGACCCTGCGGAAGGCAGCGACGCTCACCGCCGATGCGACGATCGCGCGCGCGATCCGCACAATCAATACCGTTTCCGCGCGCTCGGCTGGGGGACGAAAGGCGAGCGGCTCGCGATTGGCTTGGCCCTTGTGGACCGATTGACCCACGTGCGGTGCAAGTCGGCGGCGGACTGTCGGCGATAAGGGGCGCAGGATGGATCCGCGTATCCTCGGCAGTCCGACTCGAGCCCCCGCACCCCTCGATACCGCGCCGCCCTAATTGGGAATTCGCCACAGCGCCCTCGTGAACAGAGCCCGCCGACGCCTTACTTCCCCGTCTCCAGCGCGGCCATCGCGCGGCCCAGGGCGTGCCCTACTTCGTAGTAAGTTTCGGCGTTGTGGTAGTAGTGGTAGTCTTGCCGCTTTCACATTGCCGCGGAACTCGGGATACTTGCCGCTCTCCCCATCGACCGCGAGTTGTGCGCTGGCGACGGTTAACCCCGGACCGCTGAGCTTGTCGCCGCCGAAGGCGATCGTGGCGAGCACGAACTTGGCATTCGGGGCCGCAAATTCCTGGCGCAGCGTCTTGATCAGATGGACGAGATTCTGCTCGTAGCGACTGGCATGCGCGGCATTCTGGTCCTTGTGCCCCTGCCACCAGACGAACCCCGCGACCTCATAACCTTGTCCCTGGTAGCCGGGATAGTACTTCTCGAGGTTGTTCAGCACCGCTTTGGAATGCGCGACGTCGGCGTCGTACTGGCGGCCGGCGTACCACGGCACGGGCTTCGCTTCGGCTCCTTTCTCCCACGAGGGGGCGACGTCCTTGTACCCTGCGTAAATCTTCCCCTCGTACTCGAACCGCTCGCTCCCCGGCGGAAGCAAGTCCCAGCCGAGACTGCGGTTGCCGATGCAGGCCTTCAGCAAGAGCACCGGCTGGTCATGCAGGTGGCCGATCACATGTCCAAAGCCTAGTTCCGGCCCGAACGACTTGTTCGGGGTCAACCATTCGTTCCTCATTTCGCCGAATGTTTCCAGATTCTTGTAATCGACGCCGCGGCGGTCCATGACGTGGACGTAGCGAACATCCTGCCGCGTCGTCCAATTGCCCGCCTCATCGACAAGGTGCGGATACTTCCCCTGGGTCTTGACCAGGGATTCGAGCGTGCCCGGCTTATCGGCCGGCCCCACTGCTCCGAAGCCCAGCATGTTGGATTGCCCCAGCATGATGTAGACCTTCACCGGTTTGCTCTGATCGGCTGGCTTGCCGTCCGGATCGGGCAGTTGGTTGGGCAATCCCTCTTGAGCGGCGGCGCATGACGCGAGCAGCAGCAGAATTGCCATCCAACGAGCGGGGGAAATGAGCTTGCAGGCCATGGATTTTGAGTTGGTGGAGTGTCGGAAAGCGTAATTGTCGGAAACGGGGACGCGCCCGGCTGGCCTATTCTGACAGGGCCAGCAGCCGTAATCCAGTTAATCGCTGGTAAATCTCCGGCTGAATCGGTCGACGATTTGTGTCCGAGTCGTTGAGCGAGACACGGCTGGCCGACCTGCGGGGTGCTCGCCGCCCAATTCCGCCCCCGCTCGCGTCGCGGTAAACTAGGGAAACCTCGCCGATTCTTGGGTGCCTGGGCTGCGGATGGATGGCAGACCGCCCCGATTGGCCTTGCTGGGCGGTTTGCTTGCTCGCCGCCTCTCCGCCGTTGCCTGCCAACACCGATACCGCGTCGCCCGCTTCGGAAGTTTCCAATAGCGCCCTCGTGCGCCGGATGCTGGGCCTGGCGTGGCAGTATCGCTGGGCGTGCGTGGGGCTGCTCCTCTTGCAAGGGCTGCTCTTGGCCACGGCTCTCGGGACGCTCCGCCTTGTCGGCTATGGGATCGACCTCGTCCACTACTTTGCCGATCCCACGAAGGTCGCGCGGCCGCTTTTAGGGGGCAGTTGGTCGCCGCCGGCCGAGTGGTCGCCCCTATCCCAAATTGCTCTTGTCGCCGGGGCGGCCCTGGCCGTCGATCTGACGCGGGCGGCGCTGAATTACACGTATACGCTGTCGTCGGGCTACTTGATCCACACCCGGATCGTCCCCGATCTTCGCAGCCGGGTGTACGACAAGCTGCAGCAGCTCAGCTTTCGCTTCTTCGACCAGAACGCGACCGGCTCGATCATCAATCGGGTGACGAGCGACGTACAAGGCGTGCGGGCGTTTATCGATGGCGTCTTGATTCAGTTCGTGCTGCTCGTCGTGTCGCTGGTCGTCTACACGTCGTACATGTTCAGCCAGCATGTGGGGCTGACGATTGCGTGCCTCGCGACCACACCGCTGATGTGGCTGGTGACCGTCGTCTTCTCGCGGATGGTCCGGCCGATGTACGACCGCAACCGGGTGCTCGTCGACCGGGTGATTCTACGCCTGGCCGAATCGATTCAAGGCGTGCAGGTCATCAAGGGTTTTGGCCGCGAGCAGGAAGAGATCGACCGCTTCGCCGGCGACAACCGGGCCGTACAGGAGCAACAGGCGGGCATCTTCTGGCGAGTCAGCCTCTTCGGCCCGCTGATCGGCTACATGACGCAGATCAACCTGGTGATCCTGCTGGCCTACGGCGGCTGGCTCGTGTCGCAGGGCCAGCTGCCGCTGGGGAGCGGCCTCGTCGTCTTCGCGGGGCTTCTTCAGCAGTACTCGAGCCAGGTGGCGAACCTCACCAACATCGCCAACAGCGTGCAGCAGAGTCTGTCCGGCGCGCGGCGAGTGTTCGAAATTCTCGATGCCCCGGTCGCCATCGAAAGCCCGGCCAATCCGATTCGAATAGGGCAGGGGAGGGGAGCGCCGGTGCAGGGGCGGATCGAGTTCGACCACGTCTGGTTCGAGTACCTGCCGGGCGTGCCGGTGCTCAAGGATGTGACGTTCACGATCGAGCCGGGGCAGAAGGTCGCGATTCTCGGCGCGACCGGGGCGGGGAAGAGCACGCTCCTTTCGCTTTTGTGCCGATTCTACGATCCGACGCGCGGCAGGATTCTGCTCGATGGGCATGACCTGCGAACGCTCGACCTGGCTGACCTGCGGCGGAGCATTGGCCTCGTGTTTCAAGAGACATTTCTCTTCAGCAACACAGTCGCGGCGAACG
>JALORD010000649.1 GCA_025459145.1 Pirellulaceae bacterium
CAGCACGACCGTCACTCGGGGCAGCGGACCTCGTAGCGGGTCATCTTGCCAACGCTCTGCGGCAGCGCTTTCACTTGGCAATTCTGCCTGCACTCGGCAATTGTTGACGAGTAAGGAACCCAGTTCCCCGCTTGATAGATGAACGTGTTCTTAGCCGCGTCTTCCATCAGGATAAACGGCTTGCCGTAGACGACCGGGACGACTCGCTGAGCCGGCGGCAAAGTGACGAGAGTACGAGTGGGCGGCGCTTGACGAGCGATTTGCCGCTTGTTGACCACCGGCCGACGACGCTGAGCCATGGGAACTGCTCCTGGCAGATTGCGGGCGCTGGCAATGAGAGCCCAAGCGCCCCAGTAGGACCCGAGTGAAAAGATGACTCGGGCCACAAATGTCGGCTAAATCAATCGACGGGCCGCGGGTGAGCGGTCCGACGAGTTTAGTAGCGGCGTCCGCCGCCACCACCACCGTAGCCGCCGCCACCGCCGCCGCCGCCGTAACCGCGGCCGCCGCGACCACCACCACCACCACCACCGCCACCACGCTCTTCGCGCGGGCGAGCTTCATTGACCGTCAGAGCCCGACCATCGACTTCCTGAAGGTTCAGGGCTTCGATCGCTGCCTGAGCCTGACCATTGTCGGCCATCTCCACAAAGCCGAAGCCTTTGCTGCGACCGGTGTCGCGGTCCTGAATGACCTGAGCACTCTGAACCCGACCGTACTCGGCAAACAGGGTCTCCAGGCTCTGGCTGGTCATGTTGTAACTGAGATTTCCGACGTACAAGCGCATTGCCACAATACCATCCTCACAGAAAACATTTCGGCCCGCCGTCACTTTCGGGGCCGCAGGAAAGGGACCAGGGTGGTGATCCGCCAAGCAGGAAAGGCGAAAAGAGCGGCGGAGCAGACTTTGAAGGCACCCTGCGCTTGATCGTCAAACCAACTGCCCATGTATTGGAGCACACTTTCCCACCCAAAGCTAGTGGAGTGTGTGAATTCTTCGGACGTCTAATTCGGACGCCCATTGGGCTCTCCGCATGGCGTGCGTTCCGCCAATCAGCAGCGGCAACCGCGCTACGCTCCCTCAAACCGGAATCCGGTGCGTCAGCATGCAAAACAGCACTGCTAGCAGGAAGCCAAAGGCAATCGCCGTCCCGCTCCAGATCAGCGGACTGACGCCAAAATGCAGCGTGGGACGAACCAGGCGGCGAGTCGTTTGGTAGCGGTTGGTATTCATATTCCAACATTACGTCGGCCTCCGCTCGAAAGGCAGCAATTCCCCATAATCGCGCCATTTCGCGGCCAGAATCGCCGGTCGGCAGGTGCTGGCCCGCGTAATCGCTTCCATCGACGCCGTCGCCGCACGTCTGCGGCTGCGTGCAAGATCCAGCCGCGGCAGGCGAACTTGTAAAATGACCGGCCCGATTGCGCCGCGGGCACGCGCCACTCCGTTCCCGCTCGCACCACCCGCATCACTTGGTTTATCCAGGGGTCCATTCGATGTTTCCCTCTCGTTGGCACCTGGCCTTGGTCCTGTTGCCAATCCTGGCGATCGACTGGCTGTTATTGGCGTTTTTGGATCCGGATGGTCCCAAGCGATCGACCGAGTACATCACCATCGGCCACCTCTTTGGTGCGATGTTCGGCCAGGCCAGCGTCGCCGCCGCTTGGGCCGCGTTTGGTCCGGGACGCTGGTACGCGCGAGTGCCGCTTGGGCTCTTATGGATTGCGCTTCTCGTGAGCGCTCTGTCGATCAACATGGGACTCTATCGCTCGGGCCCTGACGATATCCTGCTGCTGCTCTTCGTCTGCCTGCTTGGCCAGTGGCTCCTCGTCCAGCTCCCGCTCTGGATTCTGGCGCACACGTACGGCTTGCGGATGGTTCACGAAAGCGACCTTCGCGTAGGACAAGACTCAGGCGATTTGCTCGGTCTCCCCCAGTTCGGTATTTCCTGGCGATCGCCGCCGTGGTGATGACGTGGCCTCTGGTGATGGCCGCACTCTTGCCGCGTTGGTGGCTGCCGGCGACGATTGTCGTCCTCTTCTTCGGCGCCCTGGCCACCATGGCCGAGTTTCCTCTGAGTCAGGCCGCAGGACTCCGCGGCGGCGGTCCCGATGCCTGGCACTTCATTTGGATCAATGCGTTCACAGCCGTCTTGGTTTTGCTGCCGCTGTGCACCGCCCGCCTGACCGGTTACACGCTCACGAATCGGCCGGCACACACTGGCAAGAGTCCCGCCGTCAATCCTTTCGCCTCTCCAGCGTCCGCTTCGAAGCCGCAATCGCCCGCTTCTGAGCCTCCGTCACCTTGGGCCACTCCAGATTGAGATTGCCAATCGTCTCGGTCAGGATTCCGGCGACCATCGCCCGCGTGACCCACTTGTGGTCGGCAGGGACCACGTACCACGGCGCTTCCTTCGTGCTCGTCTCGCGCAGGCACTCTTCGTACGCCGCCATGTAGTCGTCCCAGTACTCGCGCTCGGCCACGTCGCCCGCCGAGAACTTCCAGTGCTTTTCCGGCTCGTTGATCCGGTCGAGCAACCGCTGCCGTTGCTCTTCCTTCGACACATTCAGGAAGAACTTGACGATCGCGGTGCCGTTTCGCGCCAGGTGCGTTTCAAACTCGCGGATGTCGTCATACCGTTGCTGCCAGAATTTCTTGTCCCGTGGATTTGCTCCGGGAATCCGCTGCGCCGTGACCAACTCCGGATGCACTTTGACGATCAGCACCTCCTCGTAGTACGAGCGGTTGAAGATGCCGATCCGTCCGCGTTCGGGGAGCGCCTTGTTGCACCGCCACAGAAAATCGTGGTCGAGTTCCTCGGCCGACGGATGCTTGAAAGAGTAAACCTGGCACCCCTGCGGATTGATCCCGGACATCACGTGCTTGATTGTGCCGTCCTTTCCCGCGGCGTCCATGGCCTGAAAGATCACGAGCAGCGACCAGGAGTCGGCGGCGTAGAGCTTCTCCTGCGCCTCGGCCAGGGCCGAGACATCCTCGGTCAGGATCTCATGAGCCCGCTCCTTCCGCTCGGCTTTGGGAACCCGTTTGTCCCCCTCCCAGGCGGCGTCGTGGTCCTTCAGGCTGAACCGCTTCCCCCCCGCTGGCACCCGGCACATTTCCAGGAGCTTCTGTCGATCGATTGAGGCTGGCATTGCTGTCGCTCCAAAGTGGTGGCTCGTCAGTCTGGGCCGACCGCATTCCGGCGATAGTCCTATTGGTGGATTTTTACCAGTTGTCGGGGGTCAAGGTGAACAGGTGCCGTCGAACTGAATCACTGAACGCCCCAAGGCGCCCTGAGTTCGCACGAGCGTTCACAAATCGTTGCAATCCGTTGCTTTCAAACGGCTTAGCGAGAATAGGTGCATTAAGTTCACAACGCAGATTAAACAAAACGTTCACCTCAACGGACATGCTGAACACCACCCTTACGGACCATTAAACGCTATTGCCAGAGTCGAAGCCGGACAGCCGAACACCTGTTCCAATCACTCACGACACACTCGAGGCGATTCCGACCTCCGCTCCGACCTCCGCCTTACGACTTCCGCTTTCCGCCTTTCCCGCGTCGCGATTATACCACACCTTCCTCCTCCGGGTCCGTTCAAATTAGCGCAACTTCTTGCCGACAAAGCACTTAAAATTATTTTGATCTAACGCAAATGATATGCAGGTACAATCGCCGCTAGCGACCTCCCGGAAGCGGCTGACTTTGCCTCGCCGGCGGCTGGCCTCCCGGCGAAATTCCGCTCGCCTGGTCCGCCAGTCCCTGTAACGACCGGTCCGTTTGCTGTTGACCCCTGGGGGCCCCTTTCGACAATGACCGGATTAGCTCGTTGTCCCGCCCCGCGTTCGCCGAACGATGAAGCGGATTCCAGCCCAGCCGTGGCTTCGCCAACGAGCGCCCCTACAAGGAGGTTCGATCATGATGTTCCGGCGTGCCGTTTCGTTCGCGTGTCTGGGCGGATTTTTGATCCTCGGCGCCTGGGTCTATGTCCGAGCCCAATCGCCGCGAAAGCCGGCGGCGGCGAGAGCACCCGCGGGCGCTGACCACCCGCACAGCATGCTGCAGCCAATGCCGCCGGCTCGCTACGTGAATCCCACCCCGCCTGGGACGATCATCATCCCCGCATCCGCCTCCGGCAGGCCCCGCCTCGCTCCAGCCGATGTGAGGATCGTCGGGCTAATCCCCGCCCGAGTCGAGCTGACCAGCGGCCTCGTGCTGACGGGGACGCTCACGGCTGAACCGCTCACTTGCCGGGCAGCTTTCGGTTCTGCCAGCATCCCGCTGGGCACGATCCGCGGCGTCCGCTTGCACGAAACGGACTCGGCAGTCGAGGAGCCTGCGGCTGACCAGCCAACGGCCGAAACCGGCACGACCGCGCCTCCGTCGCCCGACTTCCTGCCTGCCAGTCCAGACACGGCCTTACCCTCGCCGTCGTTCGGCACGTTCCCGCCGTCCAGCATTGCGCCAGGCACGATCCCCCAATCGACATCCGACACGACGCCAGCCGGTCCCGCCGCCACGGTCAT
>JALORD010000650.1 GCA_025459145.1 Pirellulaceae bacterium
CAAACTCGGCCCGGCTGTCGCGTGTGAACGGCTCCGAGCCCGCCATCAGTCGCAAGAGTCGGCGAACATCGTAGCCGTGGGCCACGAAGTCGTCGGCCAAGAGCTCGAGCCCCGGCGGATAGGCTTCAGCTTCGAGCGGAATATCGTCGATCGGTTCGACCAGTGGCCGGCCAAACAAGAGGGCCCAGAACCGATTGACCGTCGCCCGGGCGAAAGGGCGATTCTTGGGATGCGTTACCCAGCGGGCGAGCTGTTCCCGCGAAGTCCCCTCGGCGGCGAGCAACTCTTCGCTAAAGGGAACCTTCGTCGGGACGACGACCTCTTCCGCTGCATCGAGATACTTCGTCTTGTACGGCTGGTCCCCTTCGTACACGCCGACAAGGCCGACTTTGGTCGGTCCGAAAAACGCGGCCAATTGATGAAAATCGGCCTGCGTGCCGCTGTGCGACTTATCGCCGAGCCCCAGCGAGACATTGCCCAGCTTGTCGTCGTGGCACTGCAGGCAGTCGATCCGCATGCCGAGGAAGGCTCGCGCCGTGCGCCCCGCCAGACGAATTTCGTCGGGCTGGTTGTCCTGATTGGGATCGGACGTGGCCGTGATAAAGTTCGCGGCCGGTTTGCCGGTCCAGACGCCCCGCTCGCCGATGAGTTGCCGCACGATTTGGTCGTAAGGCGCGTTGGCGGCCAACTGGTCCGAGAGCCAGGCTTTGAAACGATTGCGGCGAAAGACAATAAACGCGCCCATGTCGTTGCCGACGTAGGCCCGCGCCAGCCGCTCGGCCAGATAGTCGCTGTGCCGGCGATCTTCGACGAGGTACGAGATCCACCATTCGAGCCGATCTTCGGCCCGCACCGCTTCGAAGGCGCGGATCTCTTCGAGTGACGGAATGGTGCCGGTCAGGGCCAGCGACAGGCGGCGGGCGAGCGTCAGGTCGTCGGCCCGGGGAGCCACCTGCAAGTCCCGCGCCTCCCAATCCTGCCGAAAGGCGGCGTTGAGCTGAGTTAATGTTTCACGCAAGTCGTCAGGCTGCTGGTCCGGGGGCCACAAGGCCGGTTCGGTCGCGGCACTCTGGGCCACGGGCGTCGCCGCATACCGCCCGGGCTGATAATCCCGCGGGGTTTCAATGCGGTTCCGCGGCAGCAGTTGCCGCCCCAGCGCGAACACGCCGACGGCGCACAGGCCGACGAAGAACAAATTGCGGGCCCACATGCCAGACCTCGCCCGGAGCAAGTTTCCGCGGCCAAAGTTTTGTTGAAACGCCCAGCGCCTTCGGCTAGGTATAAGCAGACGTTGCAACTGGACCCTCATTGTACCTTCCCCACTTCCGCCGAGTTTCGCCCCGTGTCCCGCCCTTTGCCAGCGTCGGTACCCTACCCGGAACGGAGCGATGGTATCTCCGTTGCTCGCGGGGTCGTGGTCGAGGCGGAAGCGGTGGACGACGAATCGCTCGATGCCGATCTGGTCGAGACGGCTGACAGCGACGCCTTGGCCTCGAGCGACCTGGATGAACCGCTTGAGGCTCCGCTCGTTGCCGAAACACGGGCAGAGCCAGCTTCGCCAGGCAATCGCTCGCCTGCTGATGCAGTGGCGTCAACGTGGCCCCGCAGCCTGCCGATGCGGTGCTGGTACGGACTGACGTGGGGCCTCGAGTGGCTATTCGGCCTGGTCAGCGTGGTCGGGACGCTCGCGGTGCTAGCGGCCATTCCGATTGTCAATTTTGTCAGCTTGGGCTACCTGCTCGAAGCGAGCGGCCGCGTCGCCCGGAGCGGCCGGCTGCGGGATGGTCTGATCGATGTGCCGCGGTTCGCCCGGATCGGCAGCCTCGTGGCGGGAACCTGGCTTTGGGCCTGGGTTCCGCGGCTCTTCTCCTCGCTAGCGACCGACGCCTACCTGATTGATCCGGGGAGCCCGGCGGCCCGCGGCTGGCGACTGGCCCAACTGATCGTCACGAGCTTGGTCGTGGGACATATTCTGCTCGCCTGGTACAGCGGCGGGCGACTCAGGCACTTTTTCTGGCCACTGCTCGCGCCGTTTCAACTGTCGGCGAAAGTGCTGTTCGCGGGAATCGTCTGGCCGATCGCTCGCCCAATGATCGTGGCCATCTCGCCCCGGCTGGCCCAGGATCTCGATGTGTCGCGGCCGCTCTCGGACTGGTTTCCGCCGGCGATTCTCTGGGCGGGGATGCGGCGGGGACACATGTACGCTGAAGCACGCGACGCCGTCTGGGATTTTGTCGTCGAGCTGAAGCTCTTGCACTATTTCTGGCTCGGCATCCGCGGCTTTGCCGGAGCACTCGCGTGGCTGCTTGTCCCCAGTCTCTTGCTCATGGCGGGCACCTCGGGCGAAGGTCCGGGAACGATTCTCCTCGGCTTCATCGGCGCCTTCGGACTCACGTTCGTGCTGCTCTATTTGCCGTTTCTGCAAACCCGCTTCGCCGCCGAGAACCGCTTCGCCGCGATGTTCGAATGGCGAGAGATTCGCCGCCTGTTTCGCCGCGCTCCGATTGCCTGGTGGCTGGCGCTCACCATCACCCTGGCGTTCGCGCTACCGCTCTTTCTGCTGAAGATCGAGCCGCTGCCGCGCGAACTCGTCTGGACGACGACGCTGGTGTTTATCGTGTTCATTTACCCCGCACGGCTGCTG
>JALORD010000651.1 GCA_025459145.1 Pirellulaceae bacterium
TTTCTGGCCGTAGTGAACGCTGGCGATCACCCAGTCGGCCTGGGCCAAAACGTCGTCGGGCAGGTCCATGCCCCCTTTCTCCAGGATGTCGCACTCGATCCCCTTGAGGAGCGTGAAACCCTTGGGGAGCGTGTCGCGAATCCGGTCGATCTCGGCCCACTGGGCCAGCAGCCGTTCGGTGGTGAGGCCGCGAGCCATGCTGACCCGCTGTGAATGGTCGGTAATCGCGATGTACGCCAGGCCCCGCTCGCGGGCGGCGGCGACCATCTCCTCGATCGTCGCACTGCCATCGGTGGCCGAGGTGTGCATGTGCAGGTCGCCGCGGATGTCGTCGGTCGTGATCAGGTGGGGCAGTTTGCCGGCGGCGGCCCACTCAAACTCGCGGCGTCCCTCGCGCAGCTCCGGCGGAAAGACGGGCATGTCGAGCGTGTCGTAGACTTCTTTCTCGGTCGCCCCGGCGATGCGCGTTTCCTGCTCGCCATCGACGCGGAACACGCCCCATTCGCTGATCTTGAGCCCCTGGTCCTTGGCCATGCCGCGAAGAATGACGTTGTGTTCCTTCGAACCGGTGAAGTACTGCAGCGCCGCGCCGAACGATTCGGCCGGCACTACGCGGAGGTCGATCTGGAGGCCGCTGGCGATGCGCACCGACATCTTCGTTTCGCCGCGAGCCAGGATCGTCGACACCTCGGGATAGGCAGCGAGGCAGTCCATCACCTCGTCGACTTTCGTCGAGACGACGAGAATATCGAGGTCGCCGACCGTTTCCTTGCCGCGGCGGTAGCTGCCGGCAAACTCCAGCTGCTCGATCGCCTTGCATTTTTGCAGGTGCTCGCGGAGATCCTGCACCACCTGGTCCGCGGTGGCCCAGTACATCCGCTCGCTGGCGGTTTCGGCGATCGTCATCCCCTGCAGGATGAGCTGCTCGGTCTTTTCGCCAAATCCTTTGAGTGTGCGAACCTGCCCCGCTTCGCAGGCCGTCTTCAGCTCGGCCAGCGTCTTGATACCAAGCTGTTTGTGCAGGGCCGCCGCCTTCTTCGGCCCGACGCCGGGAATCCGCAGCAGGGCCAGGACGCTTTCGGGAACTTGCGCCTTGAGCTCTTCGAGCTGCGGGATCGAGCCAGTCTGGACGAGCGTGATGATTTTCGCGGCGAGGTCATCGCCGATCCCGTCGATCTCGGTTAGCTTCTCTTTCCCCAACTCGACCATCGCGGCCAGGGGCTGTGGATAATCGCGAATCGTCCGGGCGCTATTGCGATACGCCCGCACTCGAAACGGATTGGCCCCCTGAAAATCGAGAATGTCTCCCAGGAGGTCGAAGGCATCGGCGATATGGGCGTTGGTCATGGGGGGAGGGAACAGGGGACGGAGGACAGTGGACCGGGCGGAAAAGTCAGAAGTCGGACTTCGTGTGCAGTGTTCAGTCTAACGATGGGGTCTCGTCCCCTTGCCTTCAGGCATGTATCTCCACGACATCTTTGTCGTGGACCACATAATCTCCCTTCATCTGGGCTCCGGGGGAAACGATCGACGTGCTCCAGACGCGGGCGTATTTGAAGCTGGCGGCCAGGTCGCGGTGGACGAGCTCGGCCACATCGAGCAACGTGCCGCCGCGTTTGAGCGTGAAGGGTTTGTCGTAGTCGGGGTCTTTCTTGCTCGGGAGTTTGGTGTAAACGCGGACGACATCGAGCGCCTGATAGATCGCGTGTCGCAAGTCCTCCAGTCCGGTCCCGTGCTCGGCCGAGATGCGGAACTCGGTAAAGTCGAGCGGGCAGAATTCCTTGAGCAGCGCCAGCCGCTCTTCACAGCCGGGCAGATCGCACTTGTTGAGCACCAGCAGCGTCTGCGTGAACGACAGCCCGATGTCCTCTTCGTCGAGGTAAGACTCGCGGGCCAGCCGCGTCTTCGTCTGGTTCAATCGCTCGAGCACCGGCGGCAGGGCTTCGATCCCTTCGTCGGTGCCGATATCGGCCATCAGGAGCACCAGATCGCTCCCGCGAATCAGGCCCAGAATGCTCGAGTCGAACACGTCCGCGGTAATCGGCGGCGTGTCGATGAGCTGTACGGCGACATCTTCCCACGGCATCATCCCCGGCTGCGGCTCGCGGGTCGTGAAAGGGTACTCGGCCACTTCGGGCGTGGCCCGCGTCAGCCGGGCGAGCAATTGGCTCTTGCCGGCGTTCGGGCCGCCGATGATCGTTGCCCGCCCGGCGCCCTGCCGCAGGATTTGCGGACCATGATGCCCTTTCTTGCCCGATTTTTTGTGCTGCTCGACCTCGGCCTTCGCCTTGCTGATCTTGGCCTTCAGCTCGGCCTGCAGTTTGTCGGTTCCCTTGTGCTTGGGAATCTCGCGGAGCATCAGCTCCAGACAGCGCAGCTCGTCCTCGGGTGTCTGCGCGCGGCGGTACTCGGCTTCGGCCTTGTGGTATTGCGGGGTAAGATTGGCGGGCATGATTCGGATCGGAGGTCAGGAGTCGGAAGTCAGAATCGTTCGCATGATGCAATTACGCCAGCACTCCCCGTAACGCGGCGACCAGGTCGTCCAAGTGCTGGTCCGTGTGCGAGTACGTGACGCTGATTCGGAGCAGCGATTGTCCCACGGGAACGGTTGGGGGGCGGATGGCGGGGACAAACATTCC
>JALORD010000186.1 GCA_025459145.1 Pirellulaceae bacterium
CCGAGGTCTCGGACCAGCGCGACTAGCCGCTCGGTGACCAGCCGCCGCTCGGGCGGGGCCTGGTGCAGGTCGCGAACGAGCCGCATGTCGAATTTCACGCAGTCGGGGGCGACGCGGGCCAGTTCGTCGAGGCGGGCCTGGCCGGCGCCGAAATCGTCGTAGGCCAGCTGCATGTCGAGCCCGCGGCAGGCCGCGCGCAGTTCGAGCAGATCCTCGATCTTGGCCACCGCCGCTTCGTGCACTTCGATGGTGATCGGCTGATCCGGCGCCAGTTCGCGAATTTCGTCGAGCGAAGTCACCAGGCCCGGCGAGGCCAGTTCGGTGGGATGCGTGTTGAGGAAGAGCCGCGGCCGTCCCGCCAGCCGCTGGCCGGCGATCACCCCCTCGTGCCGTAAGAGCACGCTCAGCGCGACCTCCTGGCCCAGGCGCTGCGCAGCCTGGAACATGGCCCCCGGCCCTTCCAGCCCGGACAACGCGCCGCGGGCCAGCATTTCGTAGCCGACAACCTGGCCGCCCGACAGCATGACCACCGGCTGAAAGTGCGGGACGATCGCCCGCTCGCTCATCATCCGGTCGAATTGGCAGAGCGACTCGACGATCACAAACGAGCCTTCGGAGACGGTTCGCAGGTGGGAGTCGCGGCCTTGCCGCTGAACGCGGAACGCCTCGCTCGCGAAATAGAGCAGGTCGCCATCGTGCAGCGGCTCGCGGCTGGCGACGCGGCGGCGGTTGACGAAGGTGCCGTTGGTGCTCCCCAGGTCGTGGACGTACAGCCGGCCCCCCTCCTGCACGATTCTAGCGTGCTGCTTCGAGACGTTGGCCGTGGGAATGCACAGGTCGCACTCCGGCAGCCGGCCCACCACAAACGGAAACGCGCGGAGGGCGATCGTCCGCGGCGCGACATCGGCCGGCAGGCATTCGCAAAGCAGCCAGGTGGCCGGCTGCGTTGAGCGCTGGGCGCACTCCATCGACGGTTTGCCTGCAACGGGAGAGGGATTGGCAGTTTAGGGGCGCGGCAGATCTTTCGTGCCGTTATCAATAGCAACCCTAGCTTGGCTCGCTTCAACTGGCCGTGCGGCTGCCCGCAACACGACCCAGCCGCAACGGATCGAGGGAAGCCGCTGCCGCGCGTTATTCCGGCTGGCCGCTTTGGACCGAATGCACCGACTGATCCATTGGTTCGGCCGCGCGGCAGAACCGAGGGTTTCTTCTCCTCCGCTGGCCAGCTAGGATATTCTCGCACGTGCTCGGGAGTCGCTCCGAGCCTCGCATTCGCTCGGCGTTCGCTGGGTGTCCACTTCGTTCCTTCTCGCGGGAAAACTCGATGTCGCGTCAGCTTGCCATTAGCCTGGGTCTGTGCCTGGCGCTTGTTCCGCTCGTGGGCTTCGGCCGCGAGCCGCTGATGGGTTCGCTCATCAACTACGTCGCCGAGCCCGACGCCAGCTACGCCTGGACCAAGCGGTCCGAGGGGTCGGTGCTTACCTGCAAGTACGTCGAGCTGACGCTCACGTCGCAGACTTGGCGCGACATTCCCTGGAAGCATCAGCTCTTCCTGATCAAGCCGGCGCAGGTGAAGGCCGACGCGAATCACGCGCTATTGCTCATCGGCGGCGGCAGTTGGCGCGAGGAACTGGCCGATCCGCGGACGCAGATCAAAATGCCAGGCGAAGCGCAGCTTCTGGCCCTGGTGGCCGAGAAGCTGCAGACGCCGGTCGCCATCCTGATGCACGTCCCGCAGCAGCCGCTGTTCGATGGCAAGAAGGAAGACGAGATCATCAGCCTCACGTTCCGCGAGTTCCTGAAGTCGGGCGACCCCTCGTGGCCGCTCCTCGCCCCGATGGTCAAGAGCACCGTCCGGGCGATGGACGCCACGCAGGAAGCGGTGAAGAAGGAGTGGGACCTCGACATCAAGACGTTCACGCTGACCGGCGCGAGCAAGCGGGGCTGGACCACCTGGCTCACCGGCGCGGTCGACGACCGGGCCGCGGCGATCGCCCCGATGGTGATCGACATGCTCAACATGTCGGAGCACATCAAGCTGCAGAAAGCGTCGTTTGCGGGAGAAACTTCCGAGCAAATCGACGACTACAAGGGACTCGACAAGCAGATCGATACGCCCCGGGGTCTGGCCCTGCGGAAAATCGTCGATCCGTGGGAATACCGCGGCCGCCTGACGCAGCCCAAGCTCGTCATCCTGGGGACGAACGACCGCTACTGGCCGCTCGATGCCTGCAGCCTGTACTGGGACGATCTGGTCGGCGAGAAGTACCTGCTGTACGTCCCCAACGCCGGCCACGGTCTCGAGGACCGCTCACGCGTCGTGGCAGGATTGGCTGCGCTCAATCGGCGGGTGATCACGGGTAAGCCGCTGCCGAAGATCGACTGGGAATTTGGCGATACCGGCGGCGGCGCGAAGCTGACCGTCACGGCCAACGACCGGCCCAGCCGAGTCCGGATCTGGTCCGCCAAGTCGGCCAGCCGCGATTTCCGCGATTCGCCGTGGACCGCCGTCGATGCGGCCGAGAAAGGCGACGGCTTTGCCCACGAACTGCCGGCTCCCAGCGAGGGGAACGCGGCGTTCCTGGGTGAACTGGTCTTTGCTGAAGGGACCGACGACGAGTTCTCGCTCTCGACGAATGTGCGAATCGTTCCCAGTCGGGCGGACGCGAGCGAGGCGGCGATCGGGAAATGAGCGGCAAAAGTACGCGGCAATCGACCGGCGTCCCCGGCCTCGATGCGCTCCTCGGCGGCGGCCTCTTGCCGGGGACGCTGACTGTCGTCGTCGGCGCGACGGGCATCGGCAAGACGCAGCTGGGGCTCATGTATGCCCAGGCCGGGGCGGCGGCCGAAGGCCAGCGGGGCGTGATCTTCGATTGCGCCTCGCGGGGCGATTCGCAGAGCCACGCGGAGTACGCCCGGCGGATGTTCGACTGGCAACTGACCGCGGTCGACGCCGGCCGGCGGGTCGATCCTGACGAAGTACTGGCGGCGAATGTCCAGGCTGGCGACTATCTGCACATCTTCGACTATCGCGGCCAGCGGGTGACCCGCCGCGATCTCGACTGGGACGCTTGGCACGATTGGCAGGCGGCCCTCAACGCGCGCCTGCAAGCGGCGATCGCGTTTCTCTACGGCAATTTCGTCCGGGGCGTGCGGCGGGTCGTCCTCGACGGGATCGAGCCAACCGACCGGCCGAGCGACTCGATCCAGTTCAACCTGCTCGAGTACGTTTACCACCAGATCCTTCGGAAAGATCCCGAGTGGGTCGCCCGCGATTTGTTCCGCGAGTTGTACCGGCAGCATGCCGAGGAAGTCGCGGCGCGGGCCTACGATCCGGGCCAGATCGGGTGTCTCTTGCTATCGACATCGCACGAAACGATGCTCGACAACCTGATCAGCCGGCCGCTCGACGAAGGAGACATCCTGAGCAACGCCAACACGCTGATCTACATGGGCAAGGTCCGGCACGGCGACCGGATGGGCCGGGCGCTCTACGTTGCCAAGCACCGCGGCAGCGCCTGCGACGAACGGATCGTCCCTTACCGGATCGACGATGCGGGGCTGCATGTCGATTAGCGGTGGGCCGCGTCCGGCTGCGAACAGGGGCGCACTGTGTGAGCGTCCGAGCAAAGATGCAGCGGCGACCTGTCTTGGCCGCCGACTCAAACCATCCGCACGATCGGCGCCGGTTGTCGCAGGCTCGGCGGGAGGCGCGCGTCGTCCTTTTTCGCGTTCATATAGTCGCCAAGAGCGATCCCGCCGAACCCCACGAGGATGAACACCCCACCGGCAAGGTTCATCAAGAAATACCCGCCACACTTATCCCAGTGCATGATGATGAAAATCAAGGGGTAAAACGGGAGAAGAAGATAAAGCACTCCATGCAAGATTCCTTCCTGGAACGCAATGATGAGGATTCGAAGGCCCGAGTAAAAACTGACGAGCCAACCCACGACGATGATGCAGATTCCGGCAATCCGCATCGCTTGGGATTGCGGAATCAATGCCATCGCCACCAGGAATCCAACGAGCAGTGTCAGGGCGATGAGGTAGGCCCACCATGGCATTCCCTCCGACGTCTTTTTCTTTTCCTCCTCCTTATCCGCCTCGATCGCTTGGGCCGCCTTATGCAGCAGCTCATCGGCCGTCACCGAATGCCCGCCGGCGAGCGGCGTGCCGCCGACCTGTTTGATCGTCTCCATCCGCCGGCCGAGCTTGCGGTTATAGCCGCACTTGACGCATAGGACCGCGCTGTCGGGAAGCGGCGCCGCACAGCCTGGGCAGGGCTGCATGCCGGGCTGAAACGTGTGCAGCCCCGCTTCGGCAAACAGATCCCCTCCAGGCGGAGGACCCTGTGAGGGGAGCGGAGAGCCGAGCGGCCGGCCGGCGCCGGCGGCTGCCGGAGCGCGAGCCGCGGCGGCGGGCATTGCGCCGCCGGCCGGAATCGTCAGCGGCTGCTGACACTTGGGGCACTTCACCGTACGGCCGGCGAGCTCATCCTTGGCGGCAAACGCCGCCCCGCAGGCGCATTGAACTTTGATCGGCATGGAGCGAAAGCGGACCCGATGAGGCGGCACGGGGCGTAGGAGCCTGAATTGACAGACTCCCATTTTGCACACCGAGGGCCTTTCGCACAATTCTCTGCGGCCAGCAGACGCGCACAATTCTGGAGTTCGGGACGGACCGGGAGGTCCGTCCTACGAGGGCGCGGACACGTCGAATTCTCTAGATCGCCGCCCCGACGAGTTCCCGCGCCGCCAGCGACAGCGTCTGGCCGATCGCCTCCTCGTAGACCCCCTCGTCGGACAGGTCGGCAATCGAACCGATCACCAAATCGGGCCGGTAGGCGTAACGGACGAGGTCCTCCTGCCGTGTGGAGCCGGTCAACGTGAGGACCGTCCGGTAGCCCATCGACACGCCGCCGAGGATATCGGTCTCCATCGTGTCGCCGATCATGATCGTTTCGTCGGTTGCGAGGCCGAGCTCCTTGCGGGCGGCCCGCATCATCACGGGGCTCGGCTTGCCAACGCTGAGCGCCTTGAAGCCGGTCGCCGTTTCCAGCATCGCCACAATCGCCCCACAGCCGGGGCGCAGTCCCTGCGACGTCGGGCAATTCGGATCGATGTTGGTCGAAATCAGCTTGCTGCCGCGAAGGATCATCCGGACCGCCTGCTCGACGATCTCCATGTTGAACGTGCGTCCTTCACCGACGACGACGTAATCCGGATCGTCGTCGACAATCGCGTAGCCGTTCTGGTAGAGGGCCTGCAGCAGGCCTCCTTCGCCGATGACGTACGCGGTTCCTCGCGGCTTTTGCAGCGCCAGGAAGCGGGCCGTCGCCATCGCGCAGGTGAAAATGTGCGACTCGGTCACGCGAATTCCCATCCGCACGAGCTTGGCCGCGACATCGCGCCGCGTCCGCTGGCTGTTGTTCGTCAGAAACGCGAAGGGAATCTCGCGCTCGAGCAACTGGCCGATGAACTGATCGGCTCCCGGGACGAGTTGCTTGCCGCGGTAGATCACTCCGTCCATGTCAATCAAAAATCCGTGCCTCCTCATGCGCTGCTCACCAAGCGAGTATTGAACCGCCTTCTGGCTCGTCGAGTAAAGCAAGTGCCATGCCGCAGGAGGGAAGTCAGGTGGAGCGTGCGGCAAATCAGCCCGCGGGAGTAAGCCGGGCAAGCTGGCGAGATCGCGCGGGAACCACATGCGGCGGCAGGTGGATTCGCGGTGACCGCCCGTGGTGGCGCATCGCGCTGCAGGCTTGCCGCGTATTCAGACATTGCCCCGCCCGACGCCTAAGGAATTCGCCAGGAAATCACGTCGAAATTCGCACATTTTCCGCCCCCGATGGTACGACCGGCAGAATCGCTACAGGTTTGCCCGGCAATTGCCGATCGATAACGATCAGGGTCGTTTCTGGCCCAGCAGCACGCATGCTAGCGGACCAGCGGGCAGTCATGACGGACTCTTCTTCGGATACGACTCGCGAACGGCCGCTGGCGCGGCCTGCGCTCGATCCGCGTCCACTCGCGCTCGACGAAGATTGGCAGCTCGCGGCGGAAGTCAGCGCCGTCCACCGGCTGGTCGACAACTTGCGAAAGCAGACGCTGCGATTCGACGGCCCGGCGACGCAATCGCCGCTCGCCGCACATGCGCCGGTCGACCATTCGTTCGCATCTCTGGCTGGCCGGCGCAATCGAGCAGCCGCCGAGCCGGATGCCGCGCTCGCCGCCGAGTCCCGCCAGCAAGCGGTCGCTCCGGCAGCCTCGCTCCTGGCCTGGACGATCCTCTCGGTGGGCATGTCGGTCTTTGCCTGCGGTGGCGTGCTCGTCGCCTGGTCGCTCCTGGCGTCGCGCGAGGACCTGTGGCCGATCGGAATGCCGCTGGCTCTTCTGGGACAGGCGGGGCTCGTCCTGGGCCTGGTCCTGCAACTCGACGGCCTGTGGAACAGCAATCGCCGCACGGCTGACTCCATCGAGGCCCTCGACGACGAACTGGTCCGCGTGCGGCAGGCGACGACGCTGCTGGCCAGTGCGCACAGCACCCCGGCTCAGTCGTTCTATATGCATCTGGCCGAAGGGGCCGCGCCGCAGCTTCTGCTGGCCGACCTCAAGGGGCAACTCGACCTGCTGGCCGAACAGATGGCCCGCCAGCGATAGGGCGCTGGTCATTGGTGATTGGTTACTTGCCACGCCAAGGAGAATTCTTCGTGGCGAAGCTCTTGCCGCTTGACCTTGTCCGGCGGGGACGTTACCTAAAATAGTTGTGTGTGGATTGGCGGCAACAGCCGGGCGCTGCCGCCAGATTTCGGGGAAGTCCCGGCGAGTCGGGGAACAAACAGTGACGATTACGCGCGTGGGTAAGAATCAGAAGTATGCCGATGGTTGGGCCGCTGCGTTTGGCGGCAAGGCTGCCGCGAAGAGTGCTGCGCCGAAGGCCGCCAAGAAGGCGTCTCCCAAAAAGGCCGCCAAGAAGTCGAAGAAGTAGCCTGCCTGGCGCGAGAGCCGATTCGATGCGGTCGCATCATGTAGGACGTGCCATCCGGCTCGTCCGCACGGCCCCTTTGGACGGGCCGAGAGGCCCGTCCTACCAACGGGCAATCCAGTTTTGAAGCGACGCTCGTGCACCAGCGCCGTTACTTCACCTTGCTCCAGTCGCGCCGTTGCCGGGAGCTGGGGATGTTCATCTTTTGCCGGTATTTGGTGACCGTGCGGCGGGCCACGGTCAGCCCCTGCTTCTTCAGCTCTTCGACCAGATCGTCGTCGGAGTAAGGGCTCGCCTTGTCTTCCTTGTCGACGATCTCCTGCAGGCGAATCCGGATGATGTCCCAGGCGACGTCTTCCCCCTCTTCGCTCTTTGTCCCGCCGACGAAAAACCGCTTCAGCGGAAAGATGCCCCGCGGCGTTTGAATGTACTTGTCGTCGACCGCCCGGCTGACCGTCGTGACGTGCACCCCGACCTTGTCGGCAATCTGCTGCATCTTGAGGGGCTCGATGAACTCCGGCCCTTCGTCGAGAAACTTGGTCTGATGATCCACGATCGCCTGCGACACGCGGGTGAGCGTGCTGCGGCGCTGTTCGATCGATTCGATGAGCCACTGGGCGGCGTTGATCTTCCGCTTGATGAACTCCCGCTCTTCGGGCGTTGCGGTGCCGCTCGTCAACCGCTCGCGATAGTACCGGCTGATGTGCAGGCTGGGGACGCCGTTGTCTTCGACGATGACTTTGTACTTCCCGTCCTCGTCTCGTTCGATCATCACGTCGGGCGTGACGGCGGCGACGTGCGACTCGGCAAAGCTGGCCGCCGGCTTGGGGTTCAGCGTCCGCAGCTCGCTCCAGGCTTCGTTGATCGTTTCGAAGTCGAAGCCCGTCGCCTTTTCGATCTGCGGCAGGCGATTGTCGCGAAGGTCTTCCAAGTGATTTGAAATGAGGATCTTCAGCTCGTCGTAGAACAGGAGATCCGGCGTCAACTGATGCAGCAGGCACTCGCGCAGGTCGCGGGCGGCCACGCCCGGCGGATCGAGCGATTGCACCAGCGCCAGGGCCTCCTCGGCGAGCGCCAGTTCCTCGGCCGCGGCGTCCATCGGCAATAGATCGCGCAGACTGCTGCGAAAATAGCCGCCATCCTTGGGATCGAGCGTGCTGATGATCCGCTCACACATCACCAGGAGATCCGGCCGGACGTCGAGCTCACCCAACTGGTGCAGCAGGTACACTTGCAGCGACTCGGGCCGATCGGTGACGTTGGAAATGACGTCGTGCGCCCGGTCGGAGTCCTCCTGCATCCGATTGGCCGACCGCCGGGTCGATTCGTCGAAGTATTCGGGAATCTCGCGATCGAGGTTTAAGAGCCGCTCAAAATCGTCGGCGTTGTTGTGCGCCTCGTCGACGACCAGGGGCTTGTCGTCGATGTCCTGCTGGCGCGGCTCGGGCGGCGGGCCGTCTTCCGGCAGATTCGGATCGCGCTCTTGCAGTTCGAGGACTGGATTCTCGACCAGTTCCTGCTCGATCTTTTCCTGCAATTGCAGGAGCGGAAGCTGCAGGATCTCCATCGACTGGATCATCCGCGGCGCCAGAACTTGCTTCTGGAGCTGTCGGGTTTCAAGACCGAAGGAGAGACGCATGGGGGAAACAGTTCTACGGAGTTAAGAACGAGCGGCGGTTGTTTTTGTCACTTGTGATTGGTCACTTGTGGAGCGGGAAAACCAAATACCAAATACCAAATACCAAATACCAAATACCAATGACCAATGACCAATGACAATTTAGAACTTTTGCCTGCCCGACAAGGCATCGGCCAGGACTTCTTTGTTCGTGTATTCCAGGACGCTCCCCGTGGTCACGCCCCGCGCGAGACGCGTCACCTGGACGGGAAACTCGGCCAGCAGATTGGAAATGTAGAGCGCCGTTCCGTCCCCTTCGACCGTGGGGTTGGTCGCCATGATGATTTCGCGAAACGTCCCCTTCCGCACCCGCTCGATGAGCGGCTCGATCGTGAGCTGGTCCTGATACACGCCGCGAAACACGGCCGCCTGCTCCAGGGCCATCAGGTCCCGCGGCTGTTCGACAATGCACAGCTGCGTGGAGTCGCGTTTGGGATCGCTGCAGATCGGGCACAGTTCCCCCTCGGCCAGATTAAAGCAAACGCTGCAATAACGGACGTTCTCGCGGACGTCGCGAATCGCATCGGCCAGCGCCAAGGCCTCCGATTTGTGGATGCGAAGGATGTGATACGCGAGCCGCTCGGCCGATTTCCGCCCGATTCCGGGCAGTTTGCCGAATTGCTCGATCACCTGCGCCACCGACTGCGAAACCGTTGACATCCGTGACCACACGCCCCGAGAAACGACCGCGGCACCAGAGAAGCCCGGTGCACGATGTTGCGATACTGTCCCGAGTGCCGCGAGCTATCCGGCGGGAGTTTCGACGCTGATCGGTTGATCAGCAGTCTCCTCTTCCTTCGGGGGCGGATCAACGACGTTGACAATCTCTGCGTCGAACATCTCGACAGCCTGCCGCACCAAGGGATGGCGCTGCAGTTCTGCCTGTCGCTGCCGCCGACTGGCCTGAGGGCGAGGCGCAACCTGTTGTGTGGCAGTATGTTGCGGCTCGTCGGCCGAAAGGGCGAAATCGATTCGCACCGTCCGGCCCGTCAGCCGCGACATTACCAGTTCCAGGCGCGACCGCCGTTCGGGCCGCTCACAGAACTCCTTGGCAGTAATATAGGCTTTTTTGAACCGGACCACTAGTCGGTTTGGCCCGGAAATTGCTAGAGAGTCGAATTTGGCCGCGCAATCGCTCGTCATGTCCCCCAGTTCGGCCAGTGTCTGCCGCCACGCATCGAGGGCTTCCTGGCGCTCGATCGCGGGGCCCTCTTCTGCGGCGGGAGCACTGCTGGCCGCGGGCGTGGATTCACGCGGCAGCTCAGCGGCGGGGCTTAGCTCGGTCGTTTTTTTTTGCTCGGTCGCGGTCGCTCGGGGACTGGCCGCTGGCGAAGTCGCCGACGGAGCACTGGCGTGAGTAGGCGCGGCAGCCGGCCGAACCGGAGCGGCGGTCCGCGGGCCGGCGGCGGGGGCAGGCGCGCCATCGCGCAGTTGGGCCACGAGCGCTGGCAATTGGTCGAGGTCCTCCAGCTTGCAGATGCGCACCAGGGCGATCTCGACGAGCGTTCGCACGTGCGTGCTCTGCCGCATCCGCACGAGCGCCTGATCGAGGATCTGCGCCACCGCCAACAGCGTTTCGAGTCCCAGTTGCTCGCCCAGCCGCCGCAGCTGGTCGTACTCGGCCGCCGAGGTGTGCAGCAACAATTCCGCGGGAGCTCCCACCGCCGCGGCCAACAGATCGCGAAAGTAGCCCAGAAGCTGCTCGGCAAATTGGCCCAGATCGACGCCGGTGCGGCTGGCCGCCTCCACTTCGGC
>JALORD010000187.1 GCA_025459145.1 Pirellulaceae bacterium
TATCGACTTCCGTCCGTACATCCAGTCGCCCGCCGCTGCGGGGACCAATGCTGATGCGACTGCCGCCCATGGGACTAATGGGCTGTGCCGCGGGAGGGGCGATCTCTTCCGCCGCGAACTGAGCCGGCTGCACGGGCGAGGAAGCTGGCGACTGGGGCTGCCAATTAGTTCGCGCCGGTTGCGACGGATTGAGCCACGCGGATTGTCCGCGCTGGAACAGTTCAGACTTCTGCGGCGAGGTGTATCCCGTCTGCGGCACGGCCATGTGAATGCCGGAGGTCGTGTGAAAGCGGCCAATCCAGGCGTTGTCGACGAGCGTCTCGGCCTTTCGCCGGCTGACAGAATGGGGGTCGCCCCGGCGGCCGAAATCGACCTGCACACCCCCTTCGAGATAGGCGATCACCTTGCTGGGCCGACCGCTGAACGCTTCGGCCCGATCGATCCAGAGAACTGCGTCGGTTCCGCGGGCAACGACGTCCCCCTGCGTAATCTGGCACGCACCGCGCAGCACCCAGACTTCGTAGCTCCCTTGGGGCCAGTGCGTCGCCCCGCTGGCCTCGATCCGAATCGGCGCGGTTTCGCTAGCCAGCGGCAATTCCACTTCCGCGGCGGCCGCGAGACCGCTCAGCGTCGCCACCAGCAAGCCGAACAAAATCGCCCCGAGGCCTGACGCGAGTCCGCCGCAATTTCGACTGGAGAAGGGGCCGCCGGGAAGCCGATGACAGGTCGCCGATAACCCCGCGCCGCGCGCACGCTCGTCGGCCGAGCGCACGATTGGGCGCTCGCTCGCATCGATCGAGCAACGGTTCAGCGTGTAGGGGTTCAGAACCTGGGCATCCTTGCCGCGGGAACACAGGGAGTCGGTCGCGCTAAACTAATGCTGGTTCGGAGCTTGCGCACAAATTGCCCGAAGCCACCAAGTCCGGCCGCGGAGTATAGGAATCCCCTCGCCAGCCAGCAAGGCATTTCCCCGGGGCGTTTGCGGTTACCTGGTACGCGCTCACCCGGGTTGTGATCCCCGCGCGATCGCTGGCCGCTGGCCGCCGTCAGACTGCCGCTAGCAGAGGGGCGCGCGTCACCGCAAACTTCTGCATGCCACGGCGGCGATGCTTCACGCCGCCGGCTGCTCGGGCTTCGGTTCTCGCCAGACGAGCGCATGCACGACGAGCATTATCGCGCCCGTGACGAGCAGGCTGTCGGCGATATTGAAGTTCGGCCACGGATTGAAGATCTGCAGCTTGATCTCGGGCCAGACAAACAGAATCCAGTCGCGGACGCCGTGATGCAGATGAGCCGGCAGCCCCGTGCTATCCCACAGACCAAGCCGGTCGTACAGATTGCCGCCGATGCCTCCCATGACGAAGGCCAGGGCCACATTGAGCCAGCGATCGCGGGCGGCGCCGAAGACGAAGAGCCAAGTTAGAATGCCAAGGGCGGCGACCACCGACAAAATCGCGAAGACCCACCAGTATCCCGCGCCCATGCCGAAGAGGGCCCCAGGATTGATGCTCGTTTCGATTCCGAAGCGATCCTGGACGATCCACCAGCGATTGTCTGGCCGCGGCAATCCGCGCCAGGCAAACACCCATTGCTTGCTGACCAGATCGACCGCGCATCCGGCGATCGCGATCGCGAAGAACGTCAGATATCGACTAGTGGGAACCGCCGCCAGCGAGTTGCTGCTGGCAGGTTTCGGCGAGACGTCGGCGCGGGCCACTTTCCCGGCGGAATTAACGACTCGTGACTTTGTCGGCACACTTGACACAGTAAGCGGTGTGCGGCAGAACCTGCAGCCGGGCTTTGGGGATCTTGGCCTCGCATTCGACGCAGACACCATAGACCCCGTCTTCGATCCGTTCAAGAGCAGCTTCGATCTGCTCGAGGGTCGCGCCGTCGTGCTCGAGCAGTCCGAGATTGAACTCCTGCTCGAACGCGTCGGTCCCGATGTCGGCCATGTGGATCGGCATGCTCGACAGGTCCCCCGCGGCATCCGTCCGGGTCTTGCCCAAAGCCGCGTCGGCTAAGGCGCTGACATCGCCGCGCAAACGGGCCCGCAGGCTGACAAGCAGGTTTCGGAACTCCTTGGCCTCGGTCTTCTTCATCGGAGCAATCCTCAAGGCGGGAACAACATTCGGGTCGAGCTCGATCCAGCAGCCTCCCTGCTTGCGAATTGGATAGACGCGGCATGCCCTTTCAGCAGGACCGGTCCACAGCCTTGTCATGATAAATGCGGTAAACCCCAGTTGTCAAACGCTGAGCAACGGGCAGAATCGGATTCTCTGTGAAAAAATCGTAAAACTCTTGACTTGCCGGCCTTTTGCATTGCGATCTGCACCGCCAACGCCTAGGCTAAGTCTTTTGGCAGCTGACCTGGTCAGTCCCACCATCCCGCCTTCTCCATTCGTGCGCCGGACCACTCCTAGCGTACGACGTCTTGCAGTCTGCTAGTTACACAGTCTGCTCGTTACGGGAGCCCCTCCCTTTGCCGAAGGAGCCGGAGCCACTTGGTCCGGTGTCATGCATGTTTGGTCGCTCGTTCGTTTGCCGATTGGCACTGGCAACCTTGGCTGTCAGCGGGGTGCTGTGGGTGGGTACTTCGGCCCGCGGCCAGAACCCGCAAAACGACTCGGACGAAGCGGTTGCCCCCGCCGGCCACCGCTATGCGGAGCTTGTCGCCCAAGATCGTCCGGTCGCCTACTGGCGCTTCGAAGACACGAGCGGTGCGGCCGAGCGCAATCCGGACCAATCGAAAACCGGCCCCTGGCTCCCAGCGGCGATCGAGGGGTCTGTCAAATTCGAAACCGCGGGACCGCGCTCGCCAAAGTTTCCGCTATTCAATAGCGGCAATGTCGCCGCGTGGTTCGACAAGCCCGCTTCGCTGCGGTTCGACGATTCCGGAGCCGACAGCCCGCTCGATTTTTCCGCGGGAGACACGATCACGCTCGAAGCCTGGGTCGCCCCGACGAAACTCGGCGGCGGGCAGCAGGTGTATGTCATTGGCAAGGGACGCACCGGGAACAAAGGCTTCCCCGGCGACAATCACAACTGGGCCCTTCGCCTTGCCGATAAAGAAGGTTCTTGCCGGCTGTCGTTCCTGTTTCGCGATGCCGACAATCGCCGCGGCCAAGCAGAAGACTGGCATCGCTGGACGAGCGATGCGGGCTTCGCCGCCGACGGCAACTGGCACCACATCGCCGTTTCCTACACCTTCGGACAGGGCGATTCGCTCCGCGGGTACGTCGACGGCAAACTCTCCCCGGGAGCTTGGGACTACGGCGGCAAGTCCGACGAGGCTCCCGTCGTCGATGACGACCAGATCTGGATTGGCTCGGCCCTGGCGAACAATGCGGGCAACTCGTTTGCCGGCGGAATCGACGAGGTCGCGATTTACCGCACGGCGCTGTCGGCCGAGCGGATCGCCGCGCGGTGGCAAGTGGTGCTGCCCAAGCCGTACATCACGAACGTCCCGATTCCCGCCGATCAGGTTCTGGTCGAAGTGCTGGAGGGATTGCCCGATCAGTGGAATTGGGATTTCATCCCTCCCGAGCCGAGCGAGCGATTTACGCAGCCGACGCTCGCAATGGTCGAAACGCCCAAAAAGTACAACGCCCACGGCGTGCAGGTCGACAGGTCCAGCCCGTATGTCCTGTGGGCCCATGCCGACCTGGAATTGCCGGCCGGCAAGCAACGCTGGCTGCTTCGGTCGCGCAGTAGCGCCCGGCTCTACGTCGACGACAAACTCGTGACCGAAACGCCGTTTCCCTCGGGGAAGACCGACGGCCATAACCCGTGGGAGCCGGTCGTCAGCAAGGTCTCGCCGAACATTCGCCCGCTTCAGCCCGGAGATGCCGAAAGCGTGGCGGAGCTTGAGCTGCCCGCGGCGGGGAAGCATCGCGTGCGGCTGGAAGTCTTTGTGGGGGGCAAGAAGCGGCGGCCTGAACTGGGCGAAACGAGCGTTTCGCTGGCTCCTGCGGGGAGCGATGATTTTTGGGTGTTGGGGCTGGCCGACGGAGCCGCTTCGCCACGCCGCTTTCCGCTCACGGACGAGGGCTGGCAAGCCTTCGAACGAGCCCAACGGACCGAACTGGTCGTGATCAATCAAGCGCGGCGCCGCGCGGCGAGCACCGAGTATGCGCAGTACTGGCAGCGGCGGCACGATTTTGCCCGCGATTATTTGAAGTCACAGCCGACGGCAGCCGCCAAGTCGCCGAACTCCCCGCACGCCTCGATCGACGCCTTCGCGGCCGAGTCGGTCGCCGCGTCCGGAATTGAGCCCGCACCCCCCATCGACGACCACGCCTTCGTCCGCCGGATCTATCTCGACACGATCGGCATTCCGCCCAGCGCCAGCGAGGTCGCTGCGTTCGTCGCCGATAAGGCGGCCGACAAACGCTCGCGGCTGATCGACCGATTGCTCGAACATCCCGGCTGGGCCGACAACTGGGTTGGCTACTGGCAGGATGTGCTCGCCGAAAACCCAAACATTGTCAACCCGACGCTCAACAACACCGGCCCGTTTCGCTGGTGGATTCACGAGTCGCTGCTCGATAACAAGCCGCTCGATCGGTTCGCGACGGAACTGATCCTGATGGAAGGGAGCCCACGCTACGGTGGGCCCGCCGGCTTCGAAATGGCGACCGAGAACGACGCGCCGCTGGCCGCCAAGGCCCAAAACATCAGCCTGGCGTTCCTGGCGTTTGACATGCGATGTGCCCGCTGCCACGATGCACCGGCGCATCGGTTCATGCAGGAGGATCTTTTCAACCTCGCGGCGATGCTGCACCGAGGCGAACAGACCTTACCCAAGTCGAGCACCATTCCGGGCGACGACGCGGCGCATGCTTCGCTCCTGGTCAACGTCACGCTCAAACCGGGACAAAAGATCGCTCCTCGCTGGCCGTTTGCCAGGGACTTTGCCGGCGAGATTCCGCGCGAACTCTTGTTCCAGCCGACCGACTCCCGCGAAGAGCTCGCCTTTCGAATCACTTCGCCGCAGAACCCGCGGTTTGCCCGGGTGATGGTCAATCGGCTCTGGCAGCGCTACTTCGGCCGCGGAATCGTCGAGCCGGTGGACGACTGGGAAACCGCCACTCCGGCGCACCCGGCGCTGCTCGACTGGTTGGCGGCCGAACTGATCTTGCACGACTACGACCAGAAACACATCGCCCGCCTGATTTTCAATTCCGCCGCTTACCAGCGCACTCCCACGAGCGACATCGAGCGGGCGACGAAGCTGGCCGCACCGCTGCGCCGCCGGATGACGGCCGAACAGGTGCTCGATTCGCTGATGGCCGCGAGCGGCAAAGAGCTGCACGTGGAGGAAATGAATATCGACCCCGTCGGCAGCCGGCTCGAAGTGTCGTCGATCAACTTGGGCCGTCCCGAGCGGGCGTGGCAATTCACGACGATGGGCAACGAGCGGGATCGCCCGAGTTTGTCGCTGCCGGCGGCTCAAACGGCGGTCAGCCTACTCGAAGCCTTCGGCTGGCGGGCCTCGCGGCAAGATCCGCTCACCGTGCGGGAAGAGGAGCCAACCGTTCTGCAGCCCGCCGTCGTGGCCAATGGCGTCTTCGGCCGGCGGGCAGCGCAGTTTTCCGAGGACAGCATATTTGTCGAGCTGGCATTAGCCGCGAAGTCGCCCGAGGACTTTGTCGACGTTGCCGCCAGCCAAATCCTGTCGCGAAGTCCGACGGCCGACGAACGGGCCCTGTTCGTGGAGCTGCTCACCGAGGGGTGGGAAAGCCGCGCGACGGGTTCGCCGGCCGGCCCGAAGCCGGGCTGGCCCGCGCGGGATGGCGTGAGCTGGTCGAACCATCTGCAAAGCGAGTCGAATGAAATTCGCCTGGCATGGCAAAAGCAGGTCGAAAAGGGTGATCCGCCGACGACACTGCTGACGGCGGATTGGCGCGAGCGGGCCGAAGACGTGGTCTGGACGCTGTTCAACTCGCCGGAATTTGTCTGGTTGCCGTAGGGGAAGTGGCTGGTGCTGGTGGCTAGTGATTAGTGATAAAGGAAGGATCGATGAGCATGCTTGGTAATTTGTCCGCTAGTCGGCGTGAGTTTCTGGCTGCTTCGGCTGCGGCCGCGATCTCCGCAGGAGCCGTTTCGTCGACGCGAGGAGCTGAAACGACCGAGACTGCTCTGCGCGGCAAGGCCGAGCACTGCATCTTCATCTGGCTCGGCGGCGGTTCGGGACAGATCGACACCTGGGATCCGAAGCAGCTCGGCGACCCGAAAGCAAAGAAACCCGGTTCCTACTATCCGGCGGTCGACACGGCGATTCCCGGCGTGCAGGTCTGCGAGCATTTGTCGCGCTGCGCCCCGCTCATGGACCGCTTCATCCCGGTCCGCACCATCCACCACGACGTGATCGACGAGCATGCGGCGGCGGTGAACCGGATGCACACCGGCCGGCCCACGAGCGGCACGATCGTCTATCCTTCCATCGGTTCAATCGTGGCCCACCAGCGTGGAGCGGCGGGGGACAAGGTGCCGGCTTACGTGCTGATCGGCTATCCGAACGTCACCCGCGGGCCTGGTTTCCTCGGTGCGAAGCACAGCTACATCTATCTGACCGATACCGAAAGCGGGCCCGCGGGGCTGGCTCGTTCGCTCGACATCACCGCCGATCGGCACGCCCGCCGCGAAGCGCTGCTGGCCAAGGTTCGGCGCAGCTATCTCGACCGGCAGGCGGCCGACGCCCGGATCGAACAGTACGACGCCACACTCGCCGAGGCCTTGCGCCTGGCGGGGCCCGACTTCTCGCGAATCTTTGCCCTCGGCGAAGAGCCCGGCTCACTCCGCGACGCGTACGGCGGCGAGTTCGGCCAGCGATGCCTCCTCTCGCGGCGGCTGGTCGAGGCGGGCGTCCGCTTCATCGAGGTCTCGCACAATTTGAACTTCCTCAATGGCACCGGTTGGGATGTGCACAACGACGGCATCCTCAAGCAGCACGCCCTGATCCAGGAACTCGATCAAGCCCTCGCCGCGTTGGTGACCGATCTCGAAGCGAAAAAGCTGCTCGATAAGACGCTGATCGTCGTGGCGACGGAGTTCGGCCGCCCGGCGGGATTCGACGCCGGGGGCGGCCGCGGCCACCTGGGGAAGTGCTTCTCCTGCGTGCTGGCGGGCGGTGGGCTGAAGACCGGCCAGGCGATTGGCGAGACGGATGAACTGGCGATGCAGATCGCCAGCCGGCCGGTCAGCGTGGCCGACTTCCACGCCACGATTCACGCGGCGCTGGGGATCAACCCGCGCGAAAACCTGTACGCCGGCGAGCGCCCCGTGCCGCTGACCGACGGCGGGACGCCAATCGCCGAAGTGTTTTCCTGAATGATGCTTCAGCCGGCCGCTATTCCGGCAGCTGCTTGAGCGCTGCCGGCAGCTCCGGGCTGGCGATCGCCCGCGAGCCCCGTCCTTCCTGGTCGATCCGCTGGTCGACATCGGCCTGCAACTGCGGAATGTCCGCCTGCCAGAATCTGTTCCGTTCGGCGAGATCCGGCACTTTGAGCGGGCGAATCACGCGCATGCCGACGCTGAGCGCCGGCTGGCTGGTGAACCACCAGGGGCTCTGTGGGAAGTTCGGGTCCTCGGCCCGCCACTCGTCATCGTCTGAGCCGCGGCGGGCAGCGCTCCGCAGCCGGTCGGCGTCTTCGTCCCAGCTGCCGCCGCGGATTACGCGGGGATAGAGCTTCGTCGGCCAGGCGATCGATTCCTCGGCCGTCACGGTCTTCCCTTCCAGCCGCTTGTATCCCTCGCGAAGGTACTGATCGATACACCATTCGCCCACGTTGCCGTGAATGTCGTAGAGGCCCCAGGGGCTGGGCTTCTTTTCGCCGACGAGGTGCGTTGTCTCGCTGGAGTTGCCGTAGTGCCAGGCATACTCGTCGAGCTGGGCCGGATCGTCGCCAAAGAAATACGCCGTGCTGGAACCAGCACGGCAGGCGTATTCCCACTCGGCCTCGGCCGGCAGGCGATAGAACTGCCCGGTGATGCCGCTCAGCCACTTGGTGTACTGCTTGGCGGCGAACTGGCTCATCGTGACGGCGGGCTGCTTCGGCTCGGCGCCGAGCTTGTAGGTGAACGTCGGGTCATAGAGGCTCGAAGGCGCGGTGACGACCAGATCCTTGTTGGCGTCGGTAATGGGAAGCAGCTTCGACGAGAAGAGCCGCTTGAACTGGTTGTGCATCGCCATGTACTGCTTGTACTCGGTCCAGGTCACCTCGCGGGCGGCCATCCAGAACGGTTCGACGGTCACCTCGATCTGCGGACCTTCCTCGGGCTTGCGGCCTTCTTCGTCGGACGGGCTGCCGAGTTTGAACTTGCCGCCGGGAATCGGCACCATTTCGAACGTCACCTCCGTCCCGGGAATTGTCGCCGTGTAGGGAACCATGAACCCCTGGTCGGTCTCGACGAACCGGCCACTGGCCGGGCGCTCCCTCACGAGACCGGGGACATCCTGGCCTACCGCAGCGGCGACCAGGCTCAACGAGGCGGCGAGCAAGAAGCAAGCGGCGAGCGGCGCAGGATAGCGCCGCGAAATGTAGCTCAGCATGGGAGGAGTCAATCGGCGAGCGGGCGGCGAAACGAACCAGTCGCATTAGTGCGAACAACTTCCCCAGTTTACTTGGCCGCCTCCCGGCTGGGCACCGGGTAAAGCACCGAACTGGGCCGCGTGAATTCACTCTCGCCACGCAAGCTGGACAACCACCGGCCGGTGATCCGACCCCAGTGGCGGCCCCAGTCGCCGGCTGACGACGGCGAGCTCGCGCGACACCAGGACGTGATCGAGCGGGAGACTCAGGAGGGGAACCCGCGGGGACCAGGAAGCCTGAATCCCGATCCCCTGCCGCGTGTCGGCGAGACCGCTCGCTCTCAGGAGATCGCGAAAGTAAGGCGAGTGCTCGGTCAAATTCAGATCGCCGGCCAGCACGAGGGGCTCGGCCGGCCGGCCGCCGACGTCAAATGCGATTCCCCGGGCGAACCAGCCGACTTGCCGCAACT
>JALORD010000652.1 GCA_025459145.1 Pirellulaceae bacterium
AGCCGGCGCTTCCCGCACGCGGGAGGCGACGCCATGAGCCAGCGCATGCGGCTAGCGGTACTATCGCTCGCACTCGCGGCCCTGCTGCCTCCCGCGGCGGCACTTGCGCAGGCCGAATGGGAATACACCCCTTACGCCGTGACGGTCTGGATCTCCGCCGATCCCACGCCCCAACTTCCACCCGCGGCTCTTGATTCGCTCGCGGCGCACCTCGTGCGGCGCGGCGAAGCGGTGTTCGGGTCAGTGTGGAGCCTCCAGACCGCGATCGCACCGCAGGCGGCCATCGACCGGCTGGACGCCGCCGGGCAGATTCCGATCGAGTTTCTCGCCGACCAGCACCCGGAGATTCTGAAACAAGACAAGCTGATCTTGCTGCGGATTTTGCCGGCGGCGCCGGGCTGGCGGATTGCAGCCCGCGAACTGGATTGCCGGACCCGGCAATGGAGCCCTCTCGTCGTGCGCGAGGCCGGGACGCTGGCCGAGTTGCCGCTCCGGGCGTGGGATGCCGTGGCCGAGACGTTCACGCCCCTGGCACAGATCGAGCGGGTTGAAGGCGCGCAGGTGATTGCCCGCCTGCGGGCCGGTGGGCTGATCGTCGATCCGGCGTCCGCGGCGCAGATTCACGTCGGCCGGGCGCTAATGCCGATCATTCGCCGCAACGACCGGACGGGGAAGCCCGCAGCTCGCAACGGGATTATGGCGGTGCCCTGGACCTTGCTCACCGTAGGCGAACGAAACGATTCGCTGCTCACCTGCCAGTTGACCTCCGGCTATCGCTCGGCGATTCCGACCCGCGGGGGGATTCGCACGCAGCGGTTGGCGCTGCTGATCAAGCCGCAGTATCCAGCCACCACGCTCGCTTTCCGCTCGCGTGGCGAGAACTCTCGCCCGCTCTCGGGCTACGAAGTCTACGCGCGCATTCCCGGCCAGGAGGATCCCGAGTACTTGGGACCGAGCGATTGGCGGGGACACATCGACGTGCCCGCGACGGGAGGAACGCCGCTGACGCTGATCGTCAAAAATGGTAATCAGCTTCTGGCTCGTTTGCCGCTTGTCCCGGGGCAGGTTCCGCTCCTCGATGCCCCGCTGACGGATGACGAGGGGCGGCTGCAGGCCGAAGGCGCGGTGGCCGCGCTGTACAGTCGAGCGCTCGACCTCGTCGCGCGGCGGGAGATTCTGGCCGCCCGGATTCGCAAGCAACTCGCGGAACAGAAGTTTGCCGAGGCCGACGCGCTGATCGACGAATTCCGCAAGCTCGAAGGGCGGGCGGAGCTGTTCCGTTCACTCGACGAACAGCAGCGGCTGGTCGAAGCGTCGGACCGGCTGACGCAACAGCGGATTGACAAGCTGTTCGGCGATGCCCGCCGGCTACTCACGAACAAGGGTCTGGCCGACGACATGATTAACACGCTGGCATCGGAATTGGCGCGGGCCCGTAGCGCAGCCAGTTCGACGAGCAAGACGAGTGCGCCGGGAACGTAGAGCCTTCTTCCAACTCTCGCCCCGGCCTTCTCCCAGGGGGAGAACGAGAATTACTTCCAGACAACGCCCCGCGGGCCGGCCTGGATTTCGCCGAGGATCGAGGGCTCATAGCCGCATTCGATCAGCAGGTGGCGAATGTTCGACTCGTGCCGGGGATGAAAGACGAGCGTCATGCCGATCCCCATGTTGAAGACCCGCTCCATCTCGTCGTCGTCGATATCTCCGAGTCCCTGCAGCCAGTGAAACACGGGGGGCACCTTCCAACTGGTGCGGTCGAGAACGGCCCGCGTCCCTTCGGGAAGAATTCGCTCGAGATTGTCCCGCAGGCCGCCGCCGGTGATGTGCGCCAGGCCGTGAATGACGTTTTTCTGCCGGTAATGCTGCAGGATCTTGCGGATCGGGCGGGCATAGATCTGCGTTGGCGTAAGCAGGGCCTCGCCGACGGTGGCATCGCCGAGCTGCGGCACTCGGTCGTGGACGCCAAGGCCGGCCAGATCGAAAACGACTTTCCGCACGAGGCTGTAGCCATTGCTGTGCAGACCGCTCGAAGGCAGGCCGACGACGATGTCTCCTGGGCTGATCGACCGGCCGTCGATCAGTTCTTTCCGCTCGACGACGCCGACGCAGAAGCCCGCCAGGTCGTATTCGCCCCGGGCGTAGATATCGGGCATGATCGCCGTTTCGCCCCCCAGCAGGGCGCAATCGGCTTCGATGCAGCCGTCGCTGATGCCGCGGACGATCGCCTCGAGCCGGGCCGGATCGTCGTGCGACATGGCGACGTAGTCAAGAAAGAACAGCGGCTCTGCCCCGCAGCAGAGCGCATCGTTGACGCTCATCGCCACGAGGTCGATCCCCACCGTGTCGTGCCGCCCCACCAGAATCGCCACCTTCAGCTTCGTGCCGACGCCGTCGGTGCAGCTCACCAGCACCGGGTCTTCGTAATTCCGCGAAAAGAGCCGATTCGCAAAGTCGAGCTGATACAGGCCGGCGAACCCGCCGTCGAGCTTCATCACTCGGGGCGAAAAAGTCCGATGCATGAGCCGCGGCAAGCGGGTCATTGCCTCGTCGTACACCTCCAGATCGACCCCGGCATCTTTGTAAGTGGCTTTGGCCATTGAAGTTAGGGGAGGGAGTCGACGGCC
>JALORD010000653.1 GCA_025459145.1 Pirellulaceae bacterium
GCGAGCCCGCCGCTGGGCCGAGTGACCGGCGACGTCGGGGGCCGACTAGCGGGGGAATTTACAGGCGGCCGCGCGGCGGGCTGACTGATGTTTGGCCGGCTCGCGGCTGGGCGGGAGGTTCCCAGGCTCGGCGTGCTGGGCCGGGAAACGGGGCCCGAGGCACTCGGGCGCGAAGCACTGGGGCGAGAGGGGGATGCAGCCGGCGAACTCGCCCCGCTGCTACGAGAACCACCGCCACGCCCCTGCGCCGAAGCGAGGTCCGCTGCGAGGAGGACGACGGCGAGAATTGCGACGCAAGACGGCATGCGGTTCATGGCTTCGCTCCTTCTTCGTTCGCTGCCCCGCCGCTCGCATTTCCGCTTGCCTCCGCGGTTCGAACCACGGTCACCGGATCGGCGGTCGGGAGCAGTTCGCCGTCGATGGACTCGCCGATCACTTGAACGGTGATCGTGTCGTCATCGACCCGAGTAATGACCTGGGTCCCGGCCGCGGTGCGACCATCGCTGAGAGTCTGCGACATCTTCAGCATCCAGGCTTGGTCGTGCCTCGTTACGGTTCCTTGCCCGAACGAGCCGTCCGAATGGAAGATCCACGTGCGGATCTGTCGGTTCAACGGATCCCAGCCAATGATCTGCGTACCCTGCCGTTCCTCGTCCGCGAACTGGGCGGTGAACGAGCGGATCAGGAAGGTCCGGTTCGGTGACCAACGAACCGTTGTGACCACCCGCATCTTCCGCTTGATCCTGCCATGTCCCAATCAACCACTCCAAATCCCGGAGAGCCTCGTGCGGGCTTGTGGCAGGCGGCAGATCATGTTCGCGCGCGTTTGCGATCAGCCATTCCTTCTCATCCTTGACGAGCGTTGCCGCAAACACGGACACCACCGGCTCCGCGTCGCTGACGGCCAGTGTCGTCCGGCCCTCGATCGCGGCCACATCCGGCCGGACCAGCTGGATGGCGGTGATCTGTCCCGCCAGCCGGGCACCCGGGGCCTCTTTGAAAAACGCGGCGAAGTGCTGCTGGAGTGCCTCGCGCCCTTCGATCCGCTGGCCCGAATCCTCCGCGGTCGAAACACAGTCGGGCGACCAGAACGCCGCGACCGCTACGGCGTCCTGCTTGTTGAACGCCGCCACGTAAGCCTCCAGACGCTGATGCATGGCCTCGTGCCCGCCCGGAACGGCCGCAGCGTTTTGGCCGTTATCGGACTGGGCGAGTCCGACCTGAGTGAGGCTCATCAACACGGCGCTGAGCGCAATGGTTCGGATCATGGTTTTTAGTCCCTCCGATTGTCGAACGATTCCTGCCGCCAAGGCCACCACCTCGATACCAACGATCTTGTACAAGAAATTGGACGGATTGGCAATCCGCCCTCCGGCCCGCGTGGACGGTTTGCCTCGACGGTCGGGCAGGTGGTATGATCGCTCCTGGCTGCCCTTCTTTCGTTACATTCGTGAAAACTTGAAATGCCTCGCTTGGACCTCGCAAAACGGGTGGCGACCCTCAAATCGCAGGTTACCGAACTTCAGGAACAAGTTCGGTCGGATCGCGCACAACGCCGGAAAGACTGGCGCCGCGCGGCGGAGAAGTCTGCTGGCGATGCGGATCTGCAGAGCGTATTTGCGGATGCGATGAAGCTCCGCGAGGCGGACCGTAAGCGTGCCCGCAAGTCGGCCCGTGCGAGGTCTCGATGCTCCTTCTGGACACAGACGATCTGTCCGTATTGACCGATCCGCGGCAAACCCGGAAAAGGTTCCTGGAACCTCTTCTGAGCGCGATGGATCCGAGGGAGGGGACATGACTACCGCATTCAGGACCGCATACGAGTCGTTGCTTCTGGACTACTTGCCGCGCCCGGTTCGCACGCAGCGCGAGCCCGCACGAAAGCAGGCAGTGAAGCTCAAGTACTTGTCCCTCTGAGCTTATCCCGCATCCGCTGCCAGTCGTCCTTCGCATGCCCGTACACGCGGTCGATCATCCGGCTGTCGCGGTGGCCGGAAAGTGCAGCGACGAAATGGGAATCGACGCCTGCAGCAAGCTGTCGGGTGATCTGCGAGTGACGGAAGAGGGACACCTGCCGTCCCACCTTGTCTTTCAGTCGCTCAAAGCGGCACTTCACGGCGTGCCGGTCCCACGGCTGCCCCCGGGTGTTCCTGAGCAACGGCCCCTTCGGGTACTGTTTCAGCAGCCTCTTCGTGATCGCCTCCGCGTCTTCCGTCAGGTACCCGGGCGGGGGTTTCACCCGCTCGTCATCAAATCATTTCCAGTCCGCACGTTCATCGCTTTGTTCGCTAATGTCTCCCTTCGGTGATACCCCGTCTTCCGCACCCTACTCACGCAACACGCCAAATCCGAGGGGCAAAAGAAAGAAAAACGTAAGGCAGAGGAAACCGATTGCTGCAGCAATCGTACCATGTTTCGGCCGCGATAGACAATCAGCCAACCAGAGGAGTTCCCACAAAAAGAAACAAGTGACGAATACTCGCTTCGGCGGCCAGACAGTTGCCGGTAACTGTTCATTGTGCCAGACGTCGACGACGGTGGCAGCGTAGTATCCAAAAACTAGCATCACTCCCACGAGAAGGGGCAACCGGATCTCGAAACGCGAAAGAGCGATTCGCAAGTTCCGAAAACGTGGATAGTAGGCCACATCTCGTGGGCGCGACTGTTGAACGCTGCCGTCCAGCGCGACCAAAGCCGCAGTCGCGATACCCACGAAAGGAAGACCCGGCAGGAAATTGGCCAAGGCGACGGTGATCCAATTGCCGTTGACGTACGCTGGATGTGGCTGGTCGATGGCCTCGCCGAAGAGAAAGAACGAGGTTGCCAGAATGCAGTAAAGCGCAGGGACGAAGATAAGAGCGGAAGAAAACAGGCTGTCGGCAACGACGCGGTCAAACGCAGTCATCGCATACGCTGCCAGCACAACGAAACCGCACGACAGAAAAAAGCCGGAGAATCCGAGAAGCAGTTCGAGGCCGAAGGCTTTGGCAAGAGCGAAGATGATCGCGCAGAGACTGACCAGCGCAAGTAGGGTGCGAAGCCTAAATTGCAGACGCCTCGTATCCATCTCGGTCTCGTCCCACGCTCGGCGGCCGATTCGTCATGCCTCACCGATCCGACTTTGCGAACAGTATTGTGTGTAGAAAAATTCTGAGGTAACACCCCCAAAAACAGAATCGTTTCTGCTTTTCACCGGGCAATTGCAGAATCTTTTTGCCCCAAAACCCTCTTTGTGGTGGGGGAG
>JALORD010000188.1 GCA_025459145.1 Pirellulaceae bacterium
GATCAAGGCCCTGACGATCTTATGTGACTGGCCGGGGTGCAAATCGCGGTTAACCTACGACTTCGGCATCCTCCGGCCCACCGCGCCCGGCTGGAAGACGGGGACCGATGGCGTGTACTCGATGCACCTTTGCCCGGACCACAACCGAAAGACCTTCGACAAGGTTCGGGAAGAGCAGTTCAGGGCGTCGGTGACGGCGGCGCGGGCGGGATGGGGATCGGGATCGACCGAGCCATGAAGGCGAGATTGTGCGACTCGCGGACGTGCGATGCTCGAAGCGGCTGGGCGGGCTGCTGAAGAGCTACAGTCGGCGGGCGGCCTGACTTCTGCTGAAGAGCTACAGTCGGCGGGCGGCCTGACTTGTTTGATAACCCGCCGACTCAAAAGGCTTTCGTGGTGAGACCAGTTTCGGTTAATTGACAGTTCGGCACGGATGGCACAACGAATGTGTGAGCAATGGAATCTTGCTGAAAACCGAGGATTTCGGGGAAGCGCGTGCCGGGGAGGAGTTGCACGTCGAAGATTTCCTCCACGGCTGACTGGAATTCGAGCATCCCGAGGAGGCGACCGGAGCGGAGGTCGACCGCGGCGATGCCGCACTTGAGTTTGTCCCGATCCCTAGCAATCGGCACGCCGTCCATGGCGGATGTTGGTCGGATCCTTGAAAGGCCGACGAAGGCAATCGGCCCGACCAGCGCTAATCCCCGCGCGAAGCCGGGAAGCTGGATCACCGTCTCGCGACTGCCGGTGTCTCGGTCGACCCGCAGCAAGCTGCCGGTTCCCGATTCGAGAACCCAGAGCCGGTCGTTGTACCACCGCGGCGAGTGCGGCATTGAGAGGCCGCGGGTGACAAACTGGCCGCTCGCGACGTCCAAAATACAGCCGCCGTGCGGTTTGTCGGCCCGCCAGCCGTCGCGGGAGTCGGTCGTGCCGAGGGCCGATACAAACGTCGGCGTGCCATCCACCATCGCCAGGCCATTCAGGTGGCAACGATCTTCGGCGGCGATCGCCGAGATGAAGGGAGGCCGCCAGCGGGGAACGAAGCTATAGTCGGGACTGAGCGTCGCCAGGCACGAGAACCGCGTGCTGACGAGCCAGAGTTCGCCTCCGCTCCACGTTATCTCGTGAATGCCGATATCGCCCGTGACGTGGCTCGACCGCGGTAGGAAGCACGCGTCGTGCGTGCCGGCTGGTGCAATCTGCGCGGCGATATCGGGCGCATTCCGCAGGAACCAGACTTCCTTCCGCGTGCCGAGGGCCAGCCGGGATCCATCCACAGCCAGCCCCATCGGCCGCTCGAACGTACGGACGAGCGTCGACAGTCCTGGTCCGCTCGCCCGCACCGCCAAGAGTTTGTTGGCTTGATAGGTACTCACGAGGAGCGACGATCGCAACTCGTGCAGTAGTGCCACGAAGCTGTCGCTTTGCGTGTAGCGGAATTCGACCGGCGCGGGGGGAAATGGCGGGGCTGTGTGGCCAAGTGACCCGGCTGCGGGATCGTTAAGTGCGGACATTCGATTTCCCATTTGCCGAACTGGCGATGAAACAAGTGCCGCCAGCATGGTCGGCGGCACTCGCGGTACAACTCGCGAAAAGCAAGGCTATCCGCGGCGTTTCTTCCGCGTGGAGAATAGCCAGTCGTGCATCAACGCATCGACGTCAGCGGGACGCGGATTCGTGCCGCTGCCGCCACTACTACTTCCGTCGTCGTTGAGAATTAGTCCCCCCCCCTGGCCATCATCGATCGGGGCCCCGCTGGCGCCTGACAGGTTCACGAATAACGACTCGTCGGACTCTACCTTCTTATCTCCCTTGATTGAAATGGTAATGGACTTCGAAGTTTGGCCAGGATTGAATGTGATCGATCCCGACTTCTCAACATAGTCGTTGTCGCTGGTTCTGGCCGAGCCGTTGGCCGTCGCGTAGTTGACCCGCACCTTTGTGTTGCTGGGTTGCGACAGCGTGACAGTGAAGGTCATGCGCTTCGTACCCTTGTTTCCTTCATAGATCGAGGAATCGCTGATGCTTATCGCGGGGACCGTATCGTCGTCGAGGATATAACCTGTCTTGTAGCCGCTGCCGATCTTGGCATTCGTGGCGTTGCTGAGGTTGACGGAGAAATACTCGTCGCTCTCGGCCTGCGTGTCTCCATTCACCGGCACGGAGATGGTTCCAGTGGTTTGCCCGGCTGGAATGGTCAATGTCCCCGTCGTCGCCTGAAAATCGTTGCCGGCTACGGCACTGCCATCGGCGGTGGCAAAGTCCACCGTCACGGCAACGTCGGAGGCAGCAGATAACTCGACCGCGAACGTCATCAGCTTCGTGCCCGAGTTTCCTTCCACGACCTCCGAACTCGAGTAGTATTCGAAGCTGACATACGGCTCATCGTCGGAGATCGTCCCCAACGCCTGATTGCCGTTCAGGATGGCGTATTTCGGATTGCTCAGATTGAGAAAGAACAATTCGGTCCACTCGCCAACTCGATCGCCGATGACGGGAACGCGGATGGTTGCGCTGGTCTGGCCGGCGGGAATCGTCAGCGTCCCGGTCTGTGCCGTGTAATCGACGCCGGCGGTGGCTGTCGTCCCGCCGTACCAGTACTCTTCATTCGCGTTGAGGTCCGCTGTGGAGTAATCGACGGTCACGTCCTCCGAACTGGGGCTGGCCAGCATGACGTTAAAGACGGCATCGATCGTGCCGCTATTCCCTTCGGTGACGGTGGGATTCGAAATCGAGAGGCTCACCGGCTGGATCCAATCGCCATCGTTGCTGGCAACGATGGCCAAACCGGTGCTGCTTTCGATCGTGACCAGATCGGGCAGGCCGTCGCCGGTAAGGTCGGCCAGGGCCGCCTGGGCGAACGAGCCGTTGAAGTCGGTTCCCAGCGACGAGGAAATCGGCAGCGAAAACCCTCCCGCGCCGTTGCCCAGAACAACGCTAACTTGCCCCTCATAGTCACTGTCGTAGCAGCCGTAGTAACCCTGGTAGTTGCAAGTGAATTTCGTGCCGACGGCCACGAGATCGAGGTGGCCGTCGCCGTTGACGTCGCCCATAACCGCGGAATTGACGTCATGGCCCGGATTGATGGCAGGCGAAAGCGTGAAAGCGCCGTCGCCCTGGCCCTTAAGCACGGTCAGTGAACCACCCCAGCCCGAGAGGGCGTCCAGTTGGCCATCGCCGTCGATATCGCCGAGGGAAATGGACTTCAGAAGCGTGCCTGATCCATTGTGAACCGGGGCTGCGAGCGCTCCTATGCCGTTGCCGAGCAGAGCGCTAAGTCCAGAACTTCCGGCAGTCAGCACGTCGAAATCGCCGTCGTTGTCCAGATCGCCGATCGCGATTGCGTCGGGTGTGCGACTGCCGAGCGAAGTGACCACTGGCGCGGCGAAGCCGCCGCTGTCGTTGCCGAGCAGGACATTGACATAGCCGTCAGTATGCGTCACCCACCAGCCGATATAGCCGCAGCCGTAGTAGCCGCAGGTCAGATAGCGATAGTATTCGCTCCAACTGGTTTGTCCCCCGACCACCAGATCGATCTTGCCGTCGGCGTTCAGGTCGCCGGCCACAACGGATCGGAGAGACTGCGGTAGTGGAGTTGGGTCAGGATTTCCCGGCGCGACCAGTGGCGGCAGCGAAATGCTCTGCGGCAGTTGGAACGTGCCATCGCCATTGCCTGCCTGCACCGTCACATCGGCGCCGATGGAGACCAGATCGGTGATGCCGTCGCCGGTGAAGTCGCCCGTCGCCAGCGATCTCGAGGCGACTCCCGTGCTTTGCGGATCATTGAATGTCCCATCGCCATTCCCCAGCCGGATGCTCCCTTGGCTGGCGTGGTTGTTGGCAATGACCAGGTCGAGCTGACTGCCGGCGTCGACCTGAGCCAAGGCGAAGTCGCTCGGTCCTTGGCCGGCGGAGTACTCGGCCAGGACATTGAAGGCCATCAGCCGGCGATCCTCCAGCCCTTCGAGCAGCAAGCGTCGGGCGGCAAGCTGGCGGACGGCGGCGCGGCGGGTGCGGCGCGCGGCGGGACGGGTGGGGGGCGCGGCGGGACGGGCGAGGGGCGAGAGTACAACGTTAAGTATCGATTGGAACCACACGGGGGAATTCTCCGGAAATGAGCGGTGCTGGCGACTACAGGATTGCCAGTCGCCCGGCGCGCACCGAGCGCGCCGGGCGGTGCTGGAAATCTCACCTTGGGCTGGCGCTAGGGCGAACCGCCGGCCGGAGCAGAAATCGTCCCTTCGAACGAGCCGATCGTTCGGCCCGTGTCCTGGTACTTCAGCCGGGTAATTGAAAAGCTTCCGCTCGCGCCGGCGAAGCGGCCCGTTCCGCCTACGACGAGCGCTTCCTCCTCGATCAGGATGAGTACGCCAGGAATGACAGGCGTCGAGATTCCCAGGACGTCCACGACGAGCGTATCGCCGTTGGCAGCCGTCAATGTGAGGTGCCCGTCACCGAGTGGAGGCAATTGCGTGAAGTCCACCGTGGCATCGAGGTCGTACTTGAATCGGCCCAGGAGGCTAGCCTCACCCCCGCCGGTCCCGATCAGAACGAGGTTTGGCGGAGGAGCGAGCACCACCTCTACCCCGTCCAATCGGCCACGGAAGGGAACCTGCTCTCCGGCAGTTGCCGAACCCGCCAATCCCACCAGGGCCCACAGTGCCAGCGCGAGGCCAGCGGCAAACGTGCGACGTTTCATGACGACTTTCCTTGGTGGTCTGCGGTACAATGGAAAGACATCGCGTCCGGCGCGCAGACCAAGCGCTGGGGCAATGCCGGGCCGGTGAGGAACTTTCTTGACGGTTAGGGCCTCACCGGCCGCTTTGTGTACTGGGAGTGTTTGATGCCACGAATGGCTGGGGGTATTGGATTAGTCCATGCTCACCACTTCGCTCCCCGCGGGCGTCAGTGCAGCCCACCACATCGCGCCGCTCATGTTCCGCGAGAGCGAGCGCACACTCCCGTCGACCAATCCAACGACCATGACGTTGTGCGAAGTCGAGGCCCGCGTCGGATCGCAGTTCTCGAGGTACCGCGGCTGGACCTGGAAGATCGATCCCGGCCCGATGGCGCTAGGAGCGCCAATCGGCACCAAAGCAGCAATGGCGATCCCCGGCTGAAAGGCCTTGCCCGGCATCTGCATCGGAGCGGGCTGCCAGGGAAACTTGGGGGAGGTCGTATAGGCCCAGGCCGTACCGCCGACCCGAAAGGGAGGCGCGAGCGACGGATTCTCGCAGCGGGCGTACTTTTCGGCATGCAAGATGGTGTTCGAGGTGCCGTCGAGAATGTCGGCCAGTCGATTCTTCCCTTGGGGATCCATCGTGGGAGGCGTGGCGGTGAGGTTGGCAATCGCGTTGACGAGCGCATTGGGCACATAGCAAGTTGCCCCAAAGGAGACGCCATCCACGAGCACCGTTCGCTTCGCTTCGACACTCGGATCGGAGGGGCAAATCATATTGGCCGTGCTTTGGCCAAAGACCCCCTGATTGCCCGCGTAATGGACCTGCTGGGTCCCCACGGGTGCGGCGAAGGGAGTGTCGCCGAACGATCGCTCGAACAAACTGGTTTGTTCGTAGTAGGGGAGCAAATGGAAGTGATAAGTGCCGAAGACGCGCATCGGCTCATTCGGTGTGTAGTAGCCAATGCCGGGGGGCAAGTGACCGAGCGTGTCGTGATGGTTCTGTGCGGCAATGCCCAGTTGCCGCATGTTGTTGGCACAGCTCGACCGTCGCGACGCCTCCCGAGCAGCCTGGACTGCCGGGAGCAACAGCCCCACCAGGATTCCGATAATGGCAATTACGACCAGCACCTCGACGAGAGTGAATCCGCGCAGTCGGGTTGCGCTGGGTACGCTTTTCATGGCCGCTCCTCTCCCAATCGATCCGCCGCAATCTGCAGCGGATTCATGTCCCACACCTTCACCGTGCGATCGCGACTGCCCGACACCAACCGCTGGCCGTCGGGCGTGAAATCGAGGCTCGTGACCAGGCCCGTATGTCCGCGAAACGTGCGAACGGGCTGTCCTCCGATTCGGCTGTCCCAGACTCGGACGGTGCTGTCGACTCCTGCGGTGGCGATCCACTGCCCCTCGTGTGTGGGACAGAACGCCACCGCGTAGACGTCATCGCTATGGCCGCGGAGCGTTTGCAGCAGCCGGTCGCCCGCCACGTCCCAGATCAAGACGGTGCCGCTTTCTGCGCCAACGGCCAGCCGGCCGTCCGGGCTGAAGTCGACAATCGAACAAGGGCCCGGCACATGGCCGCGAACCGCGAGTGTTCGCGGCTGCGGCGACCAGGAAGGGTCCGCGACGCGGTCGCTGTCCCAGTCCCACACTTTGACAACACCGTTGGAACTCAGCGACACGAGCTGCCGGCCGCTATCCGCGAATGCCAAACAGCGGATCGGATCGCCATGGTTAAGCGTCCGCACGAGTGCGCCGGAATCAACGTCCCAGGCTTGAATGGTCCCATCGGCTCGTCCCGTCACGAGATATCGCCCGATGGCATCCGAATCCTCGCCACCAGGACTAAACAAGACGTTGAAGAACTCCGGACCACTGGGAATCGCGAATGGCGGAAACGCGCCTTCGCCCGTCGCTCGCTCCCAAACTGCGAAGCTGAAATTACCGCGGAGCGAACCGGCCGAGGCTAGCTGTTTGCCGCTGGGATGCCAAGCGACGCGGAAGCCGATATCGGCGTGGCCGGTAAAATCGGGGGCGGCAATCAGCCCCGTGGCCAGATCCCACACTTTGGCCGGCGTACTGAAACCCACCGAAACGACTTGCGAGCCATCGGGACTAACAGCCACGCTCCAGACTTCGTTGTCGTGGCCTTCGAAGGTGAGCACTTCCTGCTGTTCGTTGCCGGCGAGCGGCGTGGCATCCCAAAGATGGATGGTTCCGTCGAGGCTGGCCGAGGCCAGTCGGTGTCCGTCGGGACCGAAGGCCACGCAGCTGCACTGGCCCGCATGTCCCTTTAAACCGAGGACCTCTCGTCCCGACTCGGCATCCCACAGATGAACCGTCTTGTCTTCGCCCACCGAGGCGATGCGCTTGCCGTCCGGGCTAAAGTCGACGCAGAGCACCAGGCCATCCCGGTGCTTTAGCGTGTGCAAACGCCGACCGGTCTCCGTTTCCCATATGTCGACGCATCGATCGAAGCTCGCCGAGGCCACGCGGCGGTCATCCAGGCTGAAGTCCAGGGCGCATGCGGGATGAGTCGCCTGCGGAGGCTGGGTGAGCGTTCGAATCGGCCCACTCCCCTCTTGAGCGACATCCCAGAGCTTGACGCTCCCGCGCCAGTCGCCAGTCGCCAGCTGATCTCCCCGGTGGTTGAAGGCCACGCTGATCGAACGCGGCAGATGTCCAACGAATGAATTCAAGACGATGCGGCTCTTCCAATCCCAGATCTGAACGACTCCCTCATGGCCGAAGGCTAGTCGCCGGTCGTCGATATCCGGTCCGAAGGCGATGGTGTGCCCCGCTCCGAATTGATGCAGCGCATCGCAAGGTTGTCCGCCCAGCACCTCCTCGCCGGTCGACAGGTTCCAGACTTTGGCCAGACGATCGAGCCCGGTCGAGGCCAGATGATTCCCGTCGGGGTGAAATGCCAGACTGGCCACCGACTGGGCGTGAGCGGCGATCGATTGTAACTCTTGCCCCGTGCGGCTATCCCAGAGTTTGATCACTCCCTCTTTATTTCCCGATACCAGCCGATCTCCCAGCGGACTGAAAGCAATACAACGAATTTCGGAGTCGTCCCGCAGGATCAACGGCTCGACGAGGCACAGTCGCTGCAAGTAACGCCATTCCCAAGCTTGCAGATCGGCCGGACAGGCCAGCAGATGCTGCCGGGCCCGTCCCAGGTTGTCGAGCGACAGCTCGTGGTGCGCCAGCGTAATGCTTTGGAAGTACGCCTCACGTCGGCCGAATTCGACGGTTTCCTGTTCACCGCGGAGAGCCGATTCCATCTTTGACCTGGCTGTCGTTGCTTCCTTGAGCGCATCGCGGATCAGGACCAGGCTAATCACCAGGCCGACCACCAGCATGATGGCTGCCGTGCTGGCGACGGAAGCAATCGCGATGGCTCCCTTGTTGCGCCGGGCAAATTTGCGAAATCGATACCAGGATGACGGCGGACATGCTTGCACGGGCTCGTCGCTCAGGTAGCGTTCGATGTCCGCTGCCAGGCTGCTGGCCGTCAGGTAACGGCGATTGCGATCCTTCTCGAGACACTTCATGACGATCCAGTCGAGCTCCCCGCGCACGGCCCGGATCAGGCGGGCGGGTTCGATGTGCCGCTGCGCCGCGAGTGCCGCCAGAGTCTGACTGCCGCCGATGCGCGTGCTGGGGCGCAGGGGTTCCTCCTCGCGAATGATTCGACGAACCTCATCGAATGTCGCCTGTTTGAGCTGTTCTTTGCAGACAGGCGTCGTCCCCGTCAGTACCTCGTACAGGAGCACTCCCAGCGAATAGATGTCGCTGCGCGTGTCGATGTCTGTGCTGCTCATCGCCGCCTGTTCCGGGCTCATGTACAGCGGCGTACCAATGACCTGGGCGAATTCAGTGAAGAGCGTTTTGTCGGTCAGCTGCCTGCCCATCGCCTTCGCAACACCAAAGTCAATCACTTTGACAATCGGATCTCCGTCCTGTTGTGAGACCATCACATTCGTCGGTTTGATGTCCCGATGAATGATCCCTTTGGTGTGCGCGTGCTGAATGGCCAGGCAAACCGCGGCGAAGATTTCCAACCGCTCTCGAATCGGCAGGTGGTTGTCGTCGCAGTACTGGGTGAGCGGGACGCCGCGAACGAGCTCCATGACAAAGTAGGGACGGCCCGAGTCGGTCGCGCCGGCATCCAGAACTCGGGCGATACTAGGGTGATCCATCACCGCCAGAGCCTGCCGCTCGGCTTCAAAGCGGGCAATCACCTGCCTCGTATCCATTCCCGGCTTGATGACCTTCAGGGCGACTCGGCGTTGCACGGGCTCAAGCTGTTCGGCCATGTAGACGTAGCCAAAGCCTCCCTCGCCGATTTGCTGCAGCAGTTTGTAGCTTCCGATGCGGACTCCCGGACGCTCGTGAAGCGCCCGCTCCACCGTGGCCACAATTCCGGCGCCATCGAGCATTTCGTTGTACTGGCCATGAGCCGCCAGCAAGACTTCCACACGCTCACGGAGGGCCGTGTCATCGCCGCACGACGTATCGAGAAACGCCTTCCAGTCTTCCGGCGCATGGTT
>JALORD010000012.1 GCA_025459145.1 Pirellulaceae bacterium
TCGACGCCCCGAGCTGCGACAACTGCGGTGCAATCACCGTCCGCAACGGCAACTGCTACCTGTGCCACAACTGCGGCAACAGCATGGGGTGTTCGTAGGTCGGAAGTCGGAAGACGTTCAACGCCCGGGAGCACTAGCCACTCTCCACTCCTTCAAGGGTTGCCCGAAAAAGGATATCGCCGGACTGGAAGCCGCCGGGCAACCTTTTTAGATTTGCCGCCGGACGCCTTGCGAGCATGAGGCTTGCAGGCGGCCGGCGGTTTTTTGTGTTCCCCAGATCGTTCTCACGTAACGGGGTCACGTCATGCCGCGCTACTGGCAGATTCAGCACTATCCCGACGCCGAGCGGCGGCGAGTTCTCGATCGGCTCCTGGCCCTCCGTGGCGTGCTCGATGAGCAGGTGGCCCGCTCGCGGCCCGACAACCTGCTCCTGGCCACCTGGAACATTCGCGACTTCGACTCGAACAAGTTCGGCAATGGCCCGCGGCTCCGCGAATCGTTTCACTATCTGGCCGAGATTATCGCCCGGTTCGATCTCGTGGCTGTGCAGGAAGTGAATCGCGACCTCGAACCGCTGGAACGGCTGGTCAGGCTGCTCGGCCCCGAGTGGAAGTACCTGGTGACGGGAGTCACCGAGGGAAAATCGGGCAACGAAGAGCGGATGGCGTTTTTGTACAACGACCGCCGCGTTCGCTTCACGAACCTGGCCGGGCAGATCGTGCTTCCCAAGGCCTATCTCGTCGCCTCCGGCGACACGACCGACGAGGCGGGCCTGCAGTTTGCCCGGGCTCCGTACGTCGCCAGCTTCCAGGCGGGCTGGTTCAAGTTCAACCTCTGCACGGTCCACATCTATTTCGGCGACGATTCGGGCTCGGAACTGGCCCGCCGAATCGACGAGATCGCGAAGGTGGCCGCCTATTTCAAGCGCCTGCAGGCCAAGGAAGCCGCCGACTACATCCTGCTCGGGGACTTCAACATCGTCAGTCCCGAGCACCAGACGATGAAAGCGCTCGAGAAGAACGGCTTTCGTGTCCCGACTCCCCTCCAGGGATTCACGACGAATCTCGGGAAGAGCAAGTTTTACGACCAGATCGCCTTCCAGCAGCACGACAAGCGGCTGGAGTTCGGCTCGGCCGGAGTATTCGATTTCCGCGACGCCGTTTATCGCGATACGGACGATGACTTCGCGGCCTATTTCGACGGCATGCCGCCGGAGCTGCGGGATATTCATCCCAAAGGCCGCAGGAAGGGCCAGCCTCGCACGGACGAGGAGAAGCGGGAGTACTATAGCCGCGAGTGGATTACCTGGCAGATGTCCGACCACTTGTTGCTGTGGACCGAATTGCGGGTCGATTTTACGAACGACTATCTGGGCAGCCTCCAGCCGCAGGAGGAGCCGCTTGCCGACCCGCGCGATTGATGTTTGCCCGCGGTCTTTTTTAGGCGGGACGTTTCAGACGGACTCCGCCTATGACAATTCGAAGCGGGACGCCTCCCACTCCGCGGGACGTCAGGCAGCCGTTAAAATGCGGCCCAAGCTGCCACCGAATTCGGCAGCGTTCATCCTCCCGTCCTTGCCGCCATGCCCTGGTTCACTGAGTCCGCTCCGTCGATTCCCCGCCCGCGTGTCGAGGCTCTGGTTGCCCAAGCCGTCGACGAAGCCCGCAGCCGGCTGTCGAAGGATCCCCGGCGAGTGCTGCTGCTCCCCCCCGATATCACGCGGATGCACTCGGGGGCAGGCTGGATTACCGAATGCTTTTACAAGCTGCTTTCGCCGACCGCCGATGTGCACGTGATTCCGACGCTCGGCCAGCATGAGCCGCATACTCGCGAGCAGAACGCCCAGATGTTCGGCCGCATTCCGCACGAGCGAATCCATCCGCATGATTGGCGCGGGGGCTGCACGTATCTCGGCGATGTACCGGCGGAATACGTTCGCGAGGCGACCGGCGGCGCAGCCGACTGGAAGTTCCCGGTCTGGCTCAACTCGATGCTGATCAATGAGCCCTGGGATCTCGTGATCAATATCGGCCACGTCGTCCCGCACGAAGTGCTCGGTTTTGCCAATCACAATAAAAACTACTTCATCGGTCTCGGCGGCAAGGAGCTGATCTGTGCCTCGCACATGGCGGCCGCGTGCTGCGGGATCGAGAACAACCTGGGGAATCTGGTGACGCCGGTCCGGCAGTGCTTCAACTGGGCCGAGGAGAAGTTTCTCGGCAAGCTGCCCGATTTTTACGTGCAGGTGACGCTGGCCCGCGACGAGAGCGGCGAACTGGTCCACACCGGCGTCTTCGTCGGCGACGACTTGGAGACGTACATCGCCGCTGCCCGGCAGGCCCGCGAGCAGAACATCACGATGCTCGATGAGCCGCTGCAAAAAGTCGTCTGCGTGATGCAGGGGGACGAGTTTTTCAGCACCTGGGTTGCCAACAAAGCCGTCTATCGCACGCGGATGGCTCTGGCCGACGGCGGAGAGCTCCTGATCCTCGCGCCGGGACTCAAGCGGTTTGGCGAACAGGCCGACGTCGACGACCTGATCCGCAAGTACGGCTACTGCGGCACACCTCGCGTCATGGAACTCTATCGGCAGCAGCCGGACATGCAGGATCTGGCTCATGCCACGGCCCACCTGATCCACGGCTCGAGCGAAGGGCGGTTTACGATCCGCTACGCACCGGGGCACCTCGGCCGTGCCGATATTGAGCAAGTGAAATTCGAGTACGCGGATCTGGCCGAAATGCTCCGCCGCTATCCGGTCGACAAGCTGCAGCCGGGCTTTAATGACGTTGCCGGGGAGCGGATCTACTTCATCCCCACGCCGTCGGCTGGCCTGTGGGCAACTCGCGAGAAGTTGCTCGGCCGGAAGAGCGGGTTTGGAGCGGGGTAGGCCTCCTCGACGGCAGGCAAGTTTGTTTGAAAGTGCTGGACTGTTGGATGGAGCGAGGCCAAAATCGGGACGATCCCTTCTACTTTGCGGAGACCCCTGATGGCCGCTCCACCACAAGCCCCGCCGACGTGTGTTCGCTGCAAGCAGACTCTTCCCGACGGCAGCCAATTCTGCGTTGCCTGTGGATTTCACAATGAAGACGCGATGATCGCGAATACCTTCGAGACCATCAAACGCTACGAACAGCGGAAGCGGTGGGAGGAATTCACCGAATGGTTGGCCCGGCTTTTCCGCGGTTTCTAGGCCGTCGAATCGCGGGCCTCGCACCTCGCAGAACCATGCTCGATCTGCCGCCAATTCGGAGCGAAGCGCTGCTGCCGGTCCAGGCTGCTTCGGCCGCGTCGCGGGTTTCTGCCGCGCCCGCTCCTTCCCCCTGGCGGTTCGGCCTCAAGGCGCTCTTCGGCATGATGGCGGTCGCGTCGGTCCAGTTCGCCGCGATGAACTACCTGGGGGTGCTCGGCGGACTGGTGCTCGGGATGGTGGTGTGCGCCGCCGCGTTTACGCTGATTCTTCTCGTCGGGCTCGTGATGACCGGCGAGCGGGCCCGGATTTTGCCGCAGCTGGATGCGGTGATCGTCAGGCTGATGCTCGCGCTCGTCATTCTGATCGCCGGAACGATGCTGGCCGGAGGCGGGATCGCCGTATGGGAGGCTGCGGCTCGGCTCCGTCTCGAGCGGTCGATCGAGTCCCGGTTGGGAATGACGGTCGACGAAGTTCCGCTCGTCCATGGGACGGAGGTCGTCTGGGGCCTCGCGATCACGGGGCTCTCCGCGGGCAAGCCGGCCCACGCGGCCGGACTGACGACGAGCGATGTGATCCTCCTCTCGGGGACGGCCGACGAACTGCTCGCCCGATTGGACCGAGACCGCGGAAAGAGCATCGATCTGAACATCGCCACCGGAGCCACCACGCAATCGGTGCAGAACTGCCCGCAGCGGAGCGTCACAATCGACATTCCGCCATGAGCGCTCGGGATTCTCCCTCTCCCCGTGGGAGAGGGCCGGGGTGAGGGCCCCCATTCGTTTTGAAGCCCTAACACAACACCCTGCGAACGGCCATTTCTTCGGGGATAGCAACAACCAACCATGGATATCCACAACATCGACTGCGTCCCCGCCTTCACGACGAAGGACGGCTCCGAGATTCGCGAACTACTGGCCCATCGCAATAGCTGCATCGCCAAACAAAGCCTGGCCGAGGCCCGCCTGCCGCCAGGCGGACAAACCGCGCCGCACTACCATCCGCTGACCGAAGAAATCTATTACATCCTCGAAGGAACGGGGCGCATGACGATCGGCCACGAGTCGCGCGACGTCGGTCCCGGCGACGCCATCGCCATTCCCCCCGGCGCGGTTCACACCATCACCACGACGAGCGACGTGCCGCTCCGGTTCCTCTGCTGCTGCGCACCGGCGTACGAGCACAGCGATACGGTGCTCGTTTAGAGGACAGTGTGGGTTCGAAACACCGCCCGCTGCATCCCGCACCGCACCCGGCGGCAAGCTATGATGGCCCCATGGCCAAGTTGCTCGATCGGATTCTGGTGATTGATGTCGAATCGACCTGCTGGCGGGGACAGTGGCCGCCGCCGGGGCAGATCAGCGAGATCATCGAGATTGGCCTCTGCGTCGTGGCGGTCGATCGGCTCGAACGGATCGAGAAGCGGGCGATTCTTGTAAGACCGGTTCGCTCGGAAATCAGCGAGTTCTGCACCGAACTGACGACGCTCAAGGCCGAGGACTTTGTGTCTGCCGGAACGTTGGCCGACGCCGTGAGCATCCTCAAACGCGAGTATCGCTGCCACGAAAGGCTGTGGGCCAGTTGGGGAGACTACGACCGGAACCAGTTCCAGCGGTGCTGCAAGGAGCTGACCGTGCCGTACCCGTTCGGCCCGCGGCACCTCAATATCAAGACGCTGTTTGCCGCCGCGTATGGCAATCTGAAAGAGCCGGGACTCGACGAGGCGTGCGAGCAGTTGAGCGTCCCGCTTGAAGGGACACACCACCGGGGGGTCGACGACGCGTGGAATATCGCTGGAATCTTCTGCCATCTGCTCCGGCGGATTCGTGACAGCCAGCCCTCTGGCACGCACTCCAAGTCAAATTGACGCGCAAGCCCAGTGGCGGCGAAGATGCGTTCCGCGGCGACGTTCGGCACGGGATTGTGCCAAGAAGTGTTGTCAGTCTGCGAATACGCTATCAATCGTGCGTTTCCGTAGCGGTTGCCCGGTGACGCGCGGGATGTGTCGCTTTCGGTCCTTCAGGAGATCTCGATGACCAGTTCGATCAGTTGCCCCGCCTGCGGCAAACTCTATGCCTACAACACCCAGCTCGAGGGAAAGAACGTCCGCTGCCAGTCGTGCGGCAATGCGTTTCAAGTACGAGTTGACGTGGCTGGACAGGGGCTGGAGATCATCGACGCCCCGACAGCTGTGCAGGGGCGCTCGACCGGCAAACGGAGCGACGTGATCGACTACGAGATATTCGGCGACGAAATGCAGTTCGTCGAAATCACGCTCGATCCGGGCGAGATGGTGATCGCCGAAGCGGGCTCGATGATGTACATGTCGGCTGGCATCAAGATGGACACCGTGTTCGGCGATCCCGGCCAGCAGAGTCAGGGCTTCTTCGGCAAAGTGCTTTCCGCGGGCAAGCGGATGCTCACAGGCGAATCGCTCTTCATGACGACGTTCACGGCTGCCTCGCACAAGCGGGAAGAGGTCGCGTTCTCGTCTCCGTATCCCGGCAAGATAGTCCCGCTGCACCTCGATCAACTCGGTGGCGAGATCATCTGTCAGAAAGACTCGTTCCTGGCCGGGGCACGCGGCGTGCAGATCAGCATTGCTTTTCAGAAGAAGTTCGGCGTGGCCCTGTTCGGCGGCGAGGGCTTCATTATGCAGAAGCTGGCCGGCGACGGCGTGGCGCTGGTGCATGCCGGCGGCACACTGATCGAGAAGATACTCGCCCCGGGCGAAACAATCAAACTCGATACGGGGTGCCTCGTGGCCCTCCAGCCGAGCGTCAACTACGACATCAGTTTTGTCGGCGGCTTCAAGAACACGCTATTCGGCGGCGAAGGGCTGTTTCTGGCGACGCTCACCGGTCCGGGCAAAGTCTGGCTGCAGTCGCTCCCCTTCAGCCGCCTGGCGGGACGCGTCCTGGCGCATGCCGGTGCCGCCGGCGCGAGCAAGGACGAAGGCTCGGTGCTGAACTCGTTCGGCGGCCTCGGAAATGTGCTGATGGGGGGCGGCGATTGATCGTGTGCTGAGGCTGTATGAGTCAGCCGCCAGCTTCGATCCGCCTCCAGTCCAGCGGCTGGTGAATATCGAGCTGCGGCAGGTCAGTCTGGATGGCTTCGACGTACTTCTGTGCCGCGCCGGTATTAAAAATCACGACTCGCTCCTGCGGCAGAATCCAGCCCGTCTGACGCAGCTCGGCGAGCGCCCCCACGCACGCCGCTGCTTCGGGGCAGACGGGGATTCCCTCCAGCGACACGGCCAGCCGCATCCATTCGCGCAAGCGTCTTTCGTCGACGGCGATTGCCGTGCCGCCGCTTTGCCGCACTGCGTCGAGAATCATGAAGTCCCCCACGGCGACGGGGACGCGGATGCCGCTGGCCACGGTCGCCGCCTTGGGAAACGGCGGAGCGAACCGCTCGCCGGCCTCGAAGGCCCGGACGATCGGCGCGCAGCCAGACGACTGCACAGCGACCATCCGCGGCAGCCTGTCGGATTGGAGCCAGCCCAGTTCGCGCAGTTCGGCGAATGCCTTCCACATGCCGATGAGGCCCGTACCGCCGCCCGTGGGATAGAGAATCACATCGGGCAGCTGCCAGCCACACTGCTCGGCCAGTTCCAGGCCCATCGTCTTTTTGCCTTCGATCCGGTACGGCTCCTTGAGCGTCGACAGATCGAACCAGCCCATTTGCTCTTTGCCTTCGCGCACGATCCGGCCGCAGTCGTTGATCAGGCCATTGACGAGAAACGTCTTCGCGCCGGCGAGCGCACACTCGCACTGGTTCACAACCGGTGTGTCGTGCGGCATGAAGACAAAACACTCGAGGCCCGCCCGCGCGGCATAGGCGGCTGCGGCTCCGCCGGCATTGCCCGCCGTGGGTAGGGCGACACGCCGCACGCCAAAGCGCCGCGCCATCGTGATCGCCAGCGCCATCCCGCGAGACTTGAACGAACCGGTGGGAAGGTGCGACTCGTCCTTGATCCACAGATTCTCTGTACCCAATTGGGCCCCCAGCCGCTGACACGCCAGGAGAGGACTCATCCGCTCGCCAAGTGAGACGATCTCATCGTCGGCAAAGTACGGCAAAAGCTCGCGATAACGCCACATCGTCTCCGGTCGCATGTCCAAGTCGTCGCGCTTTACCGCGAGCCTTACTGCGTCCAGATCGTATCGCACCCAGATGGGTCGATCCTGGTGCAACGTCTGCAGACAATCGGCCGGCAACTTTGCGCCATCGATCGCACCTTCCAGATGTGTCACAAAGCGGGGCATGCGGAACCTCTACGAGGGGAAGAACTTGAGAATCTCGCCATAGGCAAGCACCACAGCCGCGACCAACATTCCCGCCGACGAGATCCATACAAAAACGTCCCACACTATTCCCGGCCGGACGCGAGGGTCGCTCTTCGTGTAGCGAAAGTACAACGCCGCCCCGGCCAGCATCGGCAGCATCAACGCCTGCATCATGCCGCTTAGAAGCACGAGCTGTGCGGGCGAGGTGGGCAAGGCGAGGTACAGCACGACGCAGAACAGCGGCAACAGTCCGCTTAGCCAGGTAATTGCCTTGTGGCGCGAGGCCTCACTGTGCGAAATGAATCCCATTACCCGCAGGGCGTCAGACAGTACCCGCGCGTGACCCGCATTCGCAACAAAAAATGTCGAGTACAGCACCGCGAACGCGCCGAGCAGAAACAGCACCCGCGCCCACTCGCCAAAGACCGGCTCGTACATCACGTTGAGCGTCCGGATCAAATCGCGGTCTTCCGGCACCAGACCGGCCCGGCCGAGGATGGCCGCTCCGAGCAGATAAAACGCGACCGTTGCCACCGTATAGATGACCATCGAGCACCAGGCGTCCCACCGCATCACGTTCATCCAGCCGCGGGCCCGCTCGGCCCAGCCTTCTGAGTCGTCGCGCGGACCGGTGAAGCGGGCGTATCCCTTTTCGCGGCACCAGTACGGATAGGCCACCAGCTCGGTCGCCCCGACGCCAATAATGCCGAACGTTTTGAGGGCAGTCAGCATGGCCGTTTTTCCGCCCGGCGTGTCGGCCGGTGGCAGGCGAAAGCTGAGACCATCGACCAAGTCCTGCCAGCGAATGGCCCAGGCTTCGGTCTGCTGCAGCATGAAGACATTGACGACCGTCATCAGCGTAAAGAGGGCCACCATCGCGGTCGACACATTCTGGATGAGGCCGTATCGTCCGAGCATCAGCAGCACGGCCGTGACGACCGCCACCACCACGGCCCAGATTCGGTCGTCCGACCAGAAAGGGCGGCCGCGCTGCTCACCTGCTTCAAAAGCGGCCCGCTGGGCGGCCAGTTCGTCACGTTCGGCACGTAGCCGGCCGACCTGCTCGGCATTCATGGCGCGCCCTTGCGTCTCGGCGCGATCGGCATTGGCGAGTTCCGCTTCGACCACCGCCAGGCGCGAGGTGATGTTGAGTTGCTCGTTGAACGCCTTTCCGTCGACCGTGATCGGCGCGCTGATCGCCAATGCCTGTCCGACGCCGCCGACAATGCCGCCGAGCTGCGCGGCGCTCGCCAGGAACATGGCGAAGTAGTACCAGATGAGCCAGTTGCCGCGTCCCGGGATGGCCGGACCAGGAACTTCGCTGAGGGCGTCGAGCGTGGTTTTCCCCCGCACGATCACATCGCGCCCCAGTTCGATCTGCACAAAGACCTTGATCACGCAGCCCACGATGATCAACCACAGCAGCCAGAATCCCGCTTCGGCCCCGGTCTTGGTCGTGGCGATCAGCTCGCCCGACCCAACGATCGAGCCGGCGATGATCAGCCCCGGCCCCAGTCGCAGCAGGATGCCCCCAATGCGGAGCGGCGGCTGCTCGACTTTCACTTCGACTTCGACCGGTTTCGCCGGGGCCTGGCTCATGCAGATGGCTCGCGCGGGAGAGGTGAGGCGGGCGGGAATCTGCGACCACCGTAATCCACGACGCGGGCTGTGAAAAGGTGCTCAGGCTCTCTACCGACATCACTGCTTCGTGCCGCGAAGAATTCCCCAGAGATGCCTGTGCCAGGGACAATCGACCACGGCAAAGCCCGCCGACTGCAAGTAGGCAAGTTGAGCCGCGGCCGTTTCGTGGCAATCTTCCCCTGACTTCCGCGGGCCGCCGAAGTGCGTCACATTCCGCTCGATCCACTTGTCGAGCGCTGGATGAAACGCCTCGCCGATCGATCCCGAGGCCATGTGCCGCCGCATGTGCTCGGCCCAGGCTTCGACTTCGCGCCGATAGTCGCGCTCGGGGCGCACTTCGTCGCCATTGAGGAAGATCCCGCCGGGCGCGAGTGCCTCGAAGGCTTCCTGGTACACGGCGCGCTTTTCCGCCGGTTCCAGATGGTGAATCGCCGACATGCTGACGATCGCACCGGCCGGCTGTGGCAATTTACTGCGCCAGTCGTCTTGCAATCGCGCGAGCACACAAGTTCCCCGACCGTCAAACGCCGCGAGCCGACGCTCGGCCAGCGCCAGGAACGGATCCGACTGATCGACGACGATCGCCTGGGCTCGCGGCCAGCGGTCGAGAAACCGGGCCGCGAGTCGGCCCGAACCGCCACCCAGATCGACAAGCAGAATCTCCGCGTCGGCCGGAAACGGAAGCCCGGCAAGTATCGCATCCTGGATTTCAAGATAGTGTGGATGGATCACGTCAGCCGCTGTATCGTAGCCCACGGCATATTCCGACAGATTCCACCGGTATTCGCTCATCGTGAAGTTGCTCTTTGGAGAGTGCCGTTTAGCGACGACTGCAGGGAGACTCAAAGTATGGGAAAGGTTCGTCGCCGCAAACGAGACTGTCCAATTATCAGCTTCCTCCGACGAGTTCGGATCCCAGAAACTCGAGTAATTGTTGTGTAACGCGGTTCGGCGGTTCGCCTCGGCGAAGCAGGACCCCGCTATGAATCGGCCGGACCTGCCGACCGAGCGAGACGATCTTCACGCTTCGGCCCCGGGTCACTGCCCCCGAAGCATGCAGCGGGACGACCGCCACGCCGAGCCCCGCCTCGACCATCCGGACGATCAAGTCGGTGTTCGTCGCTTCCAACTCGACGTGCGGCACGAGTCCACTTTGCTGAAAGGCTTCAACGACGTGCTGACGCCCGGTCGAGCCCCGCTCGTAGATCACGAGCGGATAGCGAATCAACTCGCGCAGACGAACGCTTTTCCTGCTGGCCAGCGGATGCCGGGCCGGCGTAATCAGGCTCCAGTCCATTGAGAATAGGTGGCGATACTCGAGGTCGGGCGACGATTCGTACGGCGCGGCCACGCCGAGAGAGTATTCGAACGAACCAAGCAGGGCCGCTTCGAGTTCGCGTTCGGTCCGCGCGCTCAAGCGAACGTGAATCTGCGGATAGGCGGCGTGAAATCGCTGGATTGCTCCAATCAGGACATACGCGATCAGGTACTGGCTGGCGACGACGTTGATCTCTTGGGGTGCAGAATCTTCGCGAAACAGCTCGCTCAGCTCATCGGCCCGAGCCAGGAAAGACCGCGCGTGCGGCAGCAGTCGTTGGCCGTGCTCCGTGAGCGGCGTCCGGCGGCGCAAGCCGCGCTGTTTGCGGTACAGCTCAACCCCCAGCCGCTCTTCGAGCGCGAGCAATCGGCTGCGCAGACCTTGTTCGCTGATGAACAGCGACTCGGCCGCGGCTCGCAGGCTGCCGAGGGCCGCTAACTGCACAAATGCCGCGATGAGATCGGTCGACAGCGAAGGAGTGCTCTGCCCATTCATGGCGGCCGCCTCTGGAAATACACGCAATAACCGTTATCTCTCACGATAAAAACAATTCATGCCGTGATCTAGCGACAGGTACGATTTTTTACAGTGTCCCGTTGCCAAACTCCGGCCCGGGCTGTGGCGCGCGTTGCCCGCGGGCACTGATACCAACCGGGCAGCCTCTGGAAGGGTAAATCTGTATGAACACCAAAATTGGCTGGATCGTGGGTTTCTGGATTGTGGCGGTCGCAGGACTGTGGCTGGCCCCCGGGCAATTTGCCGCGGCTGCCGAGCCGCTGGCAGTTCACGAGTGGGGAACGTTCACCTCGCTCCAGGACGATACGGGACAGGAACTCGTCGGAATCAACATTGACGACGAGCCGGTGCCCGGGTTCGTCCACAATTTGAGCCCCTACATACTGAGCCAGCCAGTGCTGTCGAGTCTGCACTGGGCCTATAAGGCGAAGGGAGCCCCTCGGCACCATCCACTCGTCACCATGCGGCTTGAAACGCCGGTCATCTACTTCTATCCGCCGGCGGGAGCAAAACTGCCGCTGGAACTCGACGTTTCCGTCAAGTTTCGCGGCGGATGGTTGACCGAGTTTTATCCCGAGGCGCATGCCGAAGCTCCCGGCATTAAGCAAGGGCAATTCGAATTTGATCAGCTCACCAGCCAGACCGTGGGAAGTCTGACCTGGCCCGACTTGCGAGTGGGAACCGAAGGCGTCGGACCCGAGACCGACGAGCACGTCTGGCTCGCGCCGCGCAAGGTGCAAGCGGCCTGCGTCACGGCGGGATCAGGCGAGAGCGAGAAGTACCTGTTCTATCGAGGCGTCGGCCGACAGGCCGCACCGCTCCGCTCGCAGCTCGACCGCCAGCAGGGACGCGTGTCGTTTGCCGCCAATTTTGAGGCTGTCCTGAAGGCCGGCGAAACAGCGGCGACTGGCCCGCTTTGGTTGGTCCACGTTCGGCAGGACGGGAGGTCCGCCTTTCGCACACTGGAGACCGTGCCCCTTTCGGCCGATCCCAAGCAACGCGTTGCCGAGGGGAGCTACCGCTTTGCCGGCGACGAGTATCGAGCTGACGGCCGCGAACGCTTGGAGGCGGCCATGCACACGGCGCTCGTGGCCGAGGGTCTCTTTGCCGACGAGGCGACCGCGCTCCTCAGCACATGGCAGCGGGCGTACTTTGCCAGTCCCGGCCTCCGCGTCTTCTACCTTGTGCCGCGCCAGTGGACCGACCATTATCTGCCCCTCACCATCTCGGGTGAAGCGCGGATCGAACGGGTGATGGTCGGCCGATTGGAACTGATCAGCGACCAACAGCGTGAACTCCTCTCGAAACTCGCCACGAGCGACATCACGCCCGGCGACTGGGTCGATTCGATCGCCGCTTCCCCCGCGCGCGACCAATTTATCGCCGGGCGAACCAGTTTCGAGGATCTAGGAGTCAAGATTCCCGCCGACTACCAGCACTACCTGGATCTGGGCCGGTTTCGCAATGCGCTCGTCACGCACGAGGAACGCGTGCGGCCAACGAAGAGCCTGACGACGTTCATCGACACGTATCATCTGCACCAGTTCCGCTTGCCCGCAGGCGATGAGTAGCAACCTCGGTTGTTCACGACATAGCAGGCCGCCCGGCACTCTGGAACTGCTGCGCGGCCCATGTTGATTCGCGGCCCGGCTCCCCCCAACGCATCGCTGCCTAGCGCTTGCCGCCGGAAATGTCCAGCGTCTCGCTCGTGCTCGAATTGGCCCACGAAGCCAACCCGGCGGATCTGGCCCGCTTTGTTACGACCGTCAACTACGGCTTGGCGATTCAGGCCGCCAGCGGCGTATCGGCCCAGGCGCTGCGCCGCACCGCACAGATAGCCCTCGCGGCCTAGCCGACCTCGAAATAACCTGGTGACTATTCGTCGAGCTTGGCGAGCAAGGCCTCGGCCTGGGCAGCAGCATCGGTTCCCGGATAGTCGGCCACCAGCCGCCGCAGCCGGAGGGCCGCATTGCGCAGGGCCGCGGGATTTCGAGCCAGGATCTGCTTCTGGGCCGCTTCGAGCGTCTTGGCTGCGACGATCTCCCGCTTGATCTCGTCGTCAGCCGCCAGTTCTTTGAGCTTGTCAACCACTTCAGCCGGCATCTCGTAGCCCACAAACCGGGACTTCACACCACTAAGGATTTCGTAAGCGGCCCACTTCCGGTCGGCGGCCAGCGCCTCGGTTGCACTGGCGACTTCCGCTTGAATCTCGGTCTGTACCGCCTCGTGCAGCTTCGTCGCTGCGGCCTTGAGGTCGGGCTTGGGCGAGTTGAGGTTCCGCTTGATCAGGCTGGCTCCCGCCGTCGGATTGCCGAATTCGACCGCCTGCCAGGCAGGCCGCAAAGCCGCCGGCACCTCGGCCGGATCAACCTTCCACGAGGCCCCGGAAAGTGCCTTCTCCGCCGCACCCGCCATATCCCCGGGATTGCCGCGGGCGAACGTGCCATCGGGCAGAATCATGCCTAGCGCAAAGATGTTCTGCAGGCTCACCTCGTTCACGCCGCACTGTTTCTCGAACTGCCTCGCCGTATCGACGATCACCGGCCATCGCAAGCTCACCTCGCGGGCGTACTGCTCGACTTCGCCCCGCGGGTTCCCCGAGTTGACCGCAATAAATACGATCGGCTTCCCTTCAAACGACTTGGCCGTTTCGTACAGTCCGGGCCACTTGTTGCGGCAATTCGGGCATTGTTCTTCATAGAACCAGAGCACTGCCGCTTTGCCCTTAAGGGCCGACAGCGAAATCGGCCCCGCATTGACCCAGGCCGCCGGCTGATCGGGCAGACGAAACGGCGCGGCTGCCGATGTCGCCTCCTGGGCCAGAGCGGGCGACCATACCGACCAGATCATTCCGCCAAGCACCGCAAGCCCACACCACAACCAGGTGTACTTCGGCAATAATCGGCAGGACATTGAAAGCGATCCTCCACCCCATTCGCTAGGCCAGGACGACTCACGCTCCCGCCGATTCTACCTCTTGCGGCGGGTTGCCGATACGCTCGGGTGATAAGCCCGCGAATCGACCACTTGCACGATCTTTACTCGCCGCGAATCGGATTGATCGGGCTACATGAACATCCACGAGCCGCACGGGAACCTGCCGATCACCAGCCCGGAACCGACAGTGGTCGAAAACGTCACCTGCACCGTCTGCGCCTGTCTGTGCGACGATCTGCGCGTGACGATCGCGCAGGGGCGGATCGTGCGAGCCGAGCGGGCCTGCGTATTGGCCGAACCGTGGTTCCTCGCGCACAGAGCGGAGAGCCTTTCGGAGCCGCCACCTGCGACACAGATCGAAGGCCAGCCGTCTTCACTCGACGACGCGATCCAGCGGGCCGCGGCGATCCTGTCCCAGGCCAAGGCTCCTCTCATCTATGGACTTTCACGCAGCAGCACCGCCGGCCAGCGGGCCGCCGTGCGCCTGGCCGATTCGCTGGGGGCCACGATCGACACCACTGCCTCGCTCGGGCATGGAACCTCCGTTATGGCGGTGCAGGAAGTGGGCGAATCAACCTGCACCCTCGGCGAAGCCCGCAACCGGGCGGACTTGGTGATCTTCTGGGGAACGAACCCCGCGGTCACGCACCCGCGGCATCTCGAGCGATACTCGGCCGATCCCGTGAGCGAGTTCCTGCCGGGCGGCCGCCTCGATCGGACGGTGGTCGTCATCGACGTCGAACCGACCGAGACAAGCGCCGCAGCCGACCAGTTCCTACAGGTCGAGCCTGACCGCGATTTCGAAGCCCTCTGGACGTTGCGGATGCTACTCCGTAGCGTGGCGCCCGAGCCGAACACCGTGACCGGCATACCGCTCGCGCAACTCGAGCAACTGCTCGACCAGATGAAGCGCTGTCGCTACGGGGTCGTGTTCTTTGGCTTCGGACTCAGTCGCAGTCGGCATGGGCACCGCACAGTTGAAGCGTTGCTGCGGCTCGTGCGCGATCTCAATGCCCACGCCCGCTGGAGCGTCCGCCGAATGCGCGGATCGGGAGATGTGACCGGTGCCGACACAGTCCTGGCGTGGCAAACCGGATATCCATTCAGCGTCAATCTGGCTCGCGGCTATCCGCGTTATAGTCCCGGCGAATACTCGGCCCAGACGCTCCTTGAGCGGCGGGAGGTCGATGCTTGCCTGCTCGTCGGCAGTCACGGCGTGCGGCGGCTGTCGAGGGCAGCTCGCGATTATCTACTGACGATTCCGACGATCGTCCTCGACCACTCGCTGGCCGAGTTGCCGCTCGTGCCGACGGTTCGTTTCACCACAGCGATCTATGGTATTCACGCGGAGGGCACCGCCTATCGCATGGACGAAGTCCCGCTGCCGCTCGCGGGGTTCCTGCCGAGCGAGTATCCAACTGATGCCGAAGTTATCGGCCGCATCGAGCAAAGCGTCGGCGATTTGCGGACGGCTGTTTGACATTGCGGCGTCGTACGTCGCAGACCACGCCCACCCGTAAAACAGCGACGCCCACGCTAGTTGGCGTGGGCGTCGATGGGATTTCGTCAGGGCGAACCGTCAGGCCGCCTATTGGTTCTTCTTCTTGCCGCCGCCTACGCCGAGTTCGCGGCGTTGTTCGGGCGTGAGCAGCGCAGCGATCTCGCGGTTCATCGCCTGCGTCGCATCGCGCAGACCCTTCTGGGCATCTTCGTAAGCTTTCTTCTGATCGTCCGACAGCTTCATCGCCGCCATCACTTCGGCAGCAGCTTCCTGCCCCTTCTTGCCGGCGGCCTTGGCGGCCTTCTGAGCTTCCTGGCGAGCGGCACGCTGCTCGGCCGTCAGGCTTTCGTTCACCTTGGCCTGTGCTTCGCGCAGCTTTGGGGCATGCGTTTCGATCACCTTCTTCACCTTGGCGGTGAGTTCCTCGCCAAGCGAAGCCGAATCGACCTTCTTCAGGAGCGCCGCGGTCGGATCGTTCCCTTTCTTCTTGCCACCCTTCTTCTTTTCATTCTGGGCATAGCCGACGGCCACCAAGCCCATCAGGCAGCCGACGACGAGCGTCTTCAGGAGGAGAGGTTTCATAAGCTGTGGGTCTCCAAAAATGTTTTCAAACGTGAAACGGAGCGAGGCTGGGCGACATCCGCCCGGCCGTGTGTGACATCCAGCATACTCGGGTTGCAAAGCCGGGGGCGGCGATCCCCGGAAGGCCGACACTGCAAAAGTTCGCGCGCCGGCTCGACTGTGTTGCCAACTCTCGCAGCACTAGCTGAAGAGCTGTTTGATCACATGGCCGTCGCGCACGATGGTGATCGGCCGGCCGGTGTTCGTGTGATACTCGTGCGTGTGGTCGATTCCCAGGGCGTGATAGAACGACGCGGCGACATCGTCCGGCGTGATCGCTTCGTGCCGCGGCGCCATGGCGTTGTCGTCGCTCTCGCCGATCACCTGCCCGCCACGGACGCCGCCGCCCGCCATCAGCATGAACATGCACCGCGGATAGTGGTCGCGGCCCCCTTCGGCGCTGCGGGTGTTGATCTTCGGCGTCCGGCCGAATTCGCCCGTGACGTAGACCACGGTCGATTCCAAGAGACCCTTCTGCTCCAAACCATTGAGCAGGGCCGACAGACCCATGTCGAGCTTCGGCAGGTTACTTGTCTTCAACTTAGTAAAGTTGTCCTGGTGCGTGTCCCAGCCGCCAAGCGTCGTGGCGACAAACCGCACACCCGACTCAACGAGCCGTGTGGCCAAGAGGCACGACAGACCAAACGGATCGGTCCCGTAGGGCTTGGCGAACTCGGCCGATTCCTGGCTGATGTCGAACGCCGCTCGGGCCCGCTTGCTGGTGATGATCGCGTGAGCCTGTTCGCTGAACCGGTCGAGACCGGTGAGCAACTGGCTGTTCGATTCGACCGCCGCAAACGTCCGGTCGAGATCGGCCAGCAGGTTCGCCCGCCGCTCGATCTCGGCGACCGTGATTCCGCCGCCGAGCGAAATCCCGCGGACATTGAACGGCTGTCCGGCCCGCGGCGTCGCCGTCGTATTGAGCGGAGCGTACTGCACGCCCAGGAAGCCCGGCCGCTGGTTGCTGTTCGGGATGGCGACGAACGGCGGGATGTCCTGCTCGCCCGGCTTTTCTTTGGTCACGACCGAGCCGTAGCCCGGATATTCGAGCGACGGGATCGGCCGGTTCCCCGTGTTGACGTATTCGGTCCCGAGCTCGTGAGCGCCCAGCGTGTGGCTGACGCCGCGGAGGATGGCGAACTTATCGGCACACTGGGCCAACAGCGGCAGGTGCTCGCAGATTTCGACGCCGTCGACGTTCGTCTTGATCGGGTTGAACGTCCCGCGATATTCGCTCGCCGAGTTCGGCTTCAGATCGAACGTGTCCATATGCGAAGGACCGCCCGTCAGGTTGATGAAGATCGCACTCTTCGCCTTAGCGCCCGGCTGGACCTCGCCGGCCTGCGCCATGCGCAGATAGCCCGAAAGGGTAAGTCCTGCTCCGATCGCTCCGACTCGCAGAAAGTCGCGGCGATGCACGCCGTCACAGGTCTTCGAAATTGCCATGCGAAAAGTTCCTTATGAAGGGATGGGCTGTTTTGGAAAGGCGTTGAGGTGAGCGCTGCGGGCTTATCGGTCGCACCGCAAAGTTAAGCTCAGCGCCGCAACTTATTTGTAAATAAAGGTTTGTGATTTGGACCGACGTTCAGCTGGCGAAGCCACTTAACGCGACGTTCACCTCAACGCGTTAGTGGTTGACGATGAACTCCTTGGTGTTGATCAGCGTCCAGAGCAGCCCGCGAGCGCCCGCAACCGGGTTCTCGGAACTGGCCAGGAACTGATCGCAGCGCTCCATCTCTTCGGGGGTGGGATACCGGCTCAAGGTCCGCAGGTACGACTGCCGGATGAGCGTGGCATTGTCGACGGCGAGCGCCCCCGGATTGGCCGCGGCTTCACGCCGCTCGCCAGCCACCTTCTCTAACTCCTCGATCCGGGCCGAGATTCGCTTTACCTGAGCGTCCTGGCCTTCTTTCTTAGCGCGGGCCAGACGGGTCTTCATCCGGGCCAGCTCCTGACCGACGTTCAGCCGCTCGGTTCGTGAGCCATCGGTCAATTGCCCGGTCGACTTCTTCGAGATCTGCTCGATCCACGTATCGCGGCCGCCGTTGAGCGCCGTGTGGACCGATTGATCGTTCTGCAGATACACGGTCTGGAGGAGGCTCGCGTCCATCGACCGGTCGCAGTCGCAGTTGCTCTCGCGAATGCTCCGGCCAAATACCTGCAGGGCAAAGCCGGTCACGTTGCCTCCCTGATTGGCCCGAGCGCTTGCGCCCGGCACGGCGATCGCCCGCCCCTGAATATTGCTCACCAGCTGCGAGGCTTTTTCGTCCGAGGCCACCGCTGCATTGATCGCGTCGACGGCCACTTCCGACGGAATCCGCCGCGGCACGCTGCGGGCAAAGTTGCGTTCGTCCTTGGCGTTCGTCTCGTTCGGCTGCCACGAGAGCTGATAAGTCCGGCTGTTGCAGATCTCGCGGTGGAGCCACTTCATGTCAAAGCCGTGCTCGTAGAAGCCGTCGGCCAAGTGATCGAGTAGGGCCCGATTGCTCGGCGGATTCGCCAGGCTCAAATCGTCCGGCGGCTGGACAATGCCCACATTGAAGTAGTTCGCCCAAACGCGATTCACGAAGGCCTTGGCAAAGTACGGATTGTCCTTCGACCGGAGCCAAGCCATGAGCGGCTCGCGGTAGTCTTCGTAATCGCGAAGGTTAATCTCTTCGCCCCCCAGCACGGCCGCTTTGATGGCGGGCGGCTGCCGATTGCGATTGTTGTTGCGATTGGCGGGGGGATCGACCACGGCAATCTCCGGGAACGGCACGGTCTTCCCTTCGCGAAGCATCTGTTCGAGCTTCGTTCGCAACTGATTGCCGCGCAGCTCGGTATCCGCCAGTCCGAGGTCTTTCAGCATTGCCTCGTATTCTTTACGCGCCTCTGGATCGCGGGGCGGACCATTCTGGGCAATCTGTACTTTGCCAAAGAACGGCTCAAAGGCGTCGAAGTCCTTCTTCGCCCATTGGTCGAAGGGGTGCTTGTGACACTGAGCGCACTGAATCCGAATTCCCAGGAAAGTGTAGGCGAAACCGATGGCCCGCTCCTCGGTGGTCCGGAAACCCGTACGGCCCCAGTAGTACGGGAGGCTTGGACGATCCGAGAATTTGGCTTCGGAATCCTTCTGATACAAGCTGCTCATTGCGGCGCAGTAGTCGGCATAGCTTTCTCCCGGCGCACGGCTAGCGGAAAGGACGACTCCTTCGACGAGCTTGTCGTACGGTTCGTTGCGTGCAACTCGCTCGTAGATCCAGTCGTACCACTGTTGGCTGGCGACTTGCCGCGCGGTTCCGAGTTGGTTCATCTTGGCATCGTTGTTCCCCGTCCAGTCGCACAGCCGGGTGGTCCACCAGGCGGCGTAGGCGGGTGTCTCGAGCAGTTGGTCGATCTTCTCGGCCCGCTTGTTCGGGTTCGTATCGGCCAGGAACGCTTCCACTTCCGCGGCGGTCGGCAGCGTGCCGACCAGGTCGAGGCTCACACGGCGGAGGAATTCGGCGTCGGTCGACAGATCCGAGGGGACGACCCCCAGCTTCCGCAGCTTGGTCACGACCAGTTCGTCGATCTTCGTCGGCGTCGGCACGTCGGGATACTTGTCGCCGACCAGTTCCGAAACGGGGCGAATCACCGGCACGGCGACGACCGCGTTGTCGTACGAGACGACGACATGCGTATCGCCCGGCTCGGTCGCGGTCACCAGGCCATCCTCGGTGATCGTGGCAACCTGATCGCTGTTGCTCTGGAACCGGCACAGCGGCGTGACGTCTTCCCGCGTGCCATCGGGCCAGACGGCGACCGCCTTCATCTGCACGGTCTCGCCCGCTTTGGCAAACAGAATCTCGGGCGGCGAGAGCTCGAGCGACACGAGCTTTTGGACTTCGCTCTCGTCGAACTTTGCGCCCCCTTCGAGCCAGCGGCGGAAGATGTGGTATTCCCAGCCACCCTTCTTGTAGCGCTGCCCACCCTCGTGCAGGTCGGCGTCGGTCGGCTTGACGAGGATCAAGCTCTCCAGCGGCTTCTCGGCATTGGCCCGCAGCGGCTCCCCCTTCAAAAGTTCGTCGTGATCGAGCTTGAAGTCGTAGCCGAAGAGCGACAGGCGAAAATCGCCGCGCCCCTGGAACGACCCGTGGCACGACCGGCCGTTGCACCCCAGTCGGCCAAACAGCGGGCTGACGTGTCGCTGGAAGCTGGGGACCTCTTCGACCGATTCGCTGGCGAACCGCGCCGTTACCGGCACAAGTTCTCCTGTCTGCGGATCGTTTTCGGCAGCGGCTGTGATGCGTGATGCCAGCGTTCCCGCGGCCAGGGACAAGGCCGCCGCCAGAGTCCATGAGAGGGATCCGATCCGCATGCTTCGATCTCCAAAAAACTAATCGGTGGGAGTTTTCGGCGAGGGGCGCCAGAGTCAGGGAACTCTTGGTACGTTGCCGGTTGAGGAATCGCCTGTTGATTTGGTCTCAACCCGTTTCGCGTTCTTCTTGTTCTGCACGTTCTTGTTTTGTGCGTTCTTGCTCTTGCCGCCTGCCGCGCGGGAGAGCATTTCGAGCTGCCGATCGATAGCTGCCTGCCGGCTTGATTCGAGCTGGTCAATATCTCGATCCATGCGGGCCAGTCGCTGGGCGGCCTGCTCGCGCTGATGCTTCAGAACCAGGAGCCGGGCCGCGATCTGTTCGGAGAGCGCAGCACGCAGTTCTTCCTTCAGCGAGTCGGTCATGTCCATCGACAGCCGAGCCGCAAGCACCTGCACTCGCGACTGGGCCGTCCAGAGCTTCACTTCCAGCTCGTAAAGCAGCGGATCGCGCTCTTGAATGCCGGCCAGTCGTTCGGTGACCCGGAAAATCTCGCGAACCGCCTGTTCATATTGCCGGGGCTGGCTGGTCTTGAGATGCGCGAGCAGCGGAGCCAATTCCCCATGATTGCGTTCAACGAACGTCGCGACGGCCGCTTCCCGTTCAGGTGTAATCGCCTGCGGTTCGCGCGTCTTGGCGCTCCTGGACCCGGCTTTGGCAGCCCGTGCAGGCGTTGCCTCCGATTGCCCCAATACCTGGCGCGCCGCAGGAGCGGCCAGCGAGGAGGCGACGATCAGAGCAAGGCAGATTCCCCAGCGCATCGCTAGTTCTCCGTCCGCTCGTGGTCGAAGGGAGTGAGCTCGCCACGATCGGCCGGATCGGAAGGATCGACATCCTCGTCTGAGGGCGAATAGCTTTCGACGGCCGCCATCAGCCAATCGGGCGTTGGCCCCACGAGCGAATCGTCGAGCAAATCATCGCGCGCCTCGTCGTTTGCTGCATCCGGCGAGTGGGACTCGCCCGAATTCAGGTGCGCGGGGAACCAGAAATCGGCATCGCTGGCGATGGCCAACTCCGACCGGGTCCGGCTCCAGGCAACGGCCAGTTCCCGGTCGGCGCGACCGAGTTTCTCAGCAGTTTTCGGGTGCGGGTCTTTGCCGCTACCGGTCCAAAGGACGAATGCAGTGACGAGAGCCGCGGTCCCCATGGCTCCCCAGGAAAGGTACTGCACGCGCGACGGGCCCCTGCGCCGGTTGGGAGATGCGTCGGCAGCAGCCGGCGGACGGACCACTGACGCGAGCGATTCGGCCGAGGCAATTGCTTGCGTCAGCTCGATCGCTCGCGCCAGTGCCTCACGAGCAGCCTGATCCGAGCCCAAGCGCTGCTCGAATCCGGCCATCGCAGTGGGCGAGAGTTCGCCAGCGGCGTAACAAAACGCCTGCCAGTCGAGATCGTCCGTCATTGGTTCGGGGTTGGTGTTCACGAGTGATTGAGGTCCGTTCACTCCGCTATTCGGATTCGAATTGTTGATTGCCTGGTCCCAGCCGAAATCGCAGCTTGGCCAGAGCCGTCCGCATGCGGGCCAGGGCAGTCCCCAGAGGAATTCCCAGTTCGGCGGCGATCGCGGCGAACGTCTTCTCCTCGAAAATCCGCATTCGAACGATTTGTTGCTGATCTGCAGGGAGCGTTTGCAGGGCTTCGTGAATCGCGTGGACCGCCTCGAACCGGACAAGCGATTCGTCCGCTGGAGGATGGCCCAGAGGATCTCCCGCATGCCAGGCAACCCGCCGCAACACCTCGTTTCCCAGGCTTTGTCGCCGCCGCTGGGCGAGGGCTTCGTGGTAAGCGACCCGAAACAGCCATGACTTACGCGATTCCTCCGCAGAGCGTCCCCCTCGTTCGACGAGCTTTACAAAAGTCGTCTGGAGAACGTCATTGGCTAGCTGAGGATCTCGCAGGAAGCCAATCAGAAACCGCCGCAACTCCTCGCTGTGCTGGACATACAGGGCAGCCACCACGGCCGGATCGACACCGGAAGGGGTGCTGTCATCGTCGCTGCTGTCAACGTCAGGGAGGGACAACTGCGGGGGCTCCTGCCGAACCGCTCGGCACGCGCCGTTTCACAGGAGATAGATGCGCGGCAGGGGCGGATTATTGATACAGACTTTGACTTTTTTTGCTCTCCTGCCGGAGAATCGCCGCAAACCCATGTGTAGCAACCGCTTACCAGCACGCAACGAATTCCGAGCGCCGGTTCCACAGCCACATTTCACTCCGCAGGTCGGGGGTACTTTTCGAAGAGCCGTTGGACTTCGGCGCGGAGCGCATCCCCCAACTGGGCGAGCTCCAGGTCGTCCAGCTCATAGAGCTGGACGAGACAGAACGTGCGACCCGTTTCTTCGCCGAGCCGATCGTATACGACGGCACACCCCGCGATACCAGTAAGTTTGAGTCCGCGTTCAGCCGGTTCGACGTCCAAATCGATCGCGGCCAGCTCCAAGTAATTGCGGCGGGCTTCGATCAGCCGGTTGCTCGCAAGATACTCCGCGGCCAGCGCTTTTGTGGCCAGCCGCGAATACCGGAGGTTGTCGGCCGACTTTTGTGGTGCGTGAAACCGTGAAACGGCGAGTAGCGCCTCCTCCCGATCGTGCGACGTCATCATGGCGTAGGCGTACTGCTCGCGCACCGATTCGAATTCCGGGACGTCGAGCACTTCACCGGCCGGCAGGGCCAGTAGCGGAGCGGGGGTACTCATCCAGGCGGCGAAGAGGCCGAACACTGCCGCCAAGGCGACGATGGCCGCGCCTAGTGCGACGCGTTGCCAGCCGCTGCGCCGCGCAGCGGCCAGTTCGCGCTGCATGGCCTTGTCGAGTTGCTGCGTCGCTTCGAGCCGGCTGCTGGGAATCTCGATTCCCACTTCGCTGGCCCAGGCGTGCAGATCGGGTCCCCAATCGGCGTCGACACCCGGAATTTGCAGAGCTTTCAGCTCACGGAGAACATCGACCGCACGCTGATAGCGATCCTGCGGATTCTTGCCGAGAAGTCGATGAACAATGCTGCATAGCCCCGGTGGCAGGTCGGGACGGAGCGACTCAAGCCGCACGGGCTCATGCTTCAGGTGTTGTACAGCCACGGCGAGCGCGGTTTCGCCATCGAACGGCGGTCGTCCGGCTAGCATGTGATAGGCCGTCACGCCGAGCGAGTAGAGATCGCTCCGCGGGTCGACTTCCTTCCCTTCGACCTGCTCGGGGCTCATGTAGAGCGGCGTACCCATCGTGATGCCGACCTGTGTGAGTTGCAGTGACTCGCCCGCCTGAGCGACACGGGCCAAGCCAAAGTCGGCCACTTTCACCTCGCCGGTGCTGGCGAGCATGATGTTTTCGGGCTTAATGTCCCGGTGAGTAATGTTCTGTTCCGCGGCCCGCTGCAGTGCGGCGGAAACCTGCCGCAGGATCGTTACCGCTTGCGGCGCCTCGAGGCCGCGACCGAGGCGGGTGATGAGCTGTTTCAGATTCTGCCCGGGGACGTACTCCTGCGCGATGTAGTGCCACCCTTCGACCTGGCCGACTTCGTAGATCGCGACGATGTTGGCGTGCACGAGCTTGGCGGCGGCCTGGGCTTCGTGATGAAACCGGCGGACGTAGGCCGCGTCCTGCGCCAGCGTGCTCCGGAGGACCTTGATCGCCACCTGCCGGCGGAGCGAAAGTTGCTCAGCCAGATAGACCTCGGCCATCCCGCCGCGCCCCAGGCGGCGAAGGATCTGGTAGTCGCCCAGTTGGCGACCCGTGAGATCCGGCTCACCGCGGGCGTCGTCGCTGGGCGGGGAAGTCGTCGACGTCATCGGGGTGGGAGAAGCCGTCACGGTGAGATTTGCATGCCGCAGGGGGGAGCTGCCATTGTATAGCAACCGACATGGTAACCGACATGGTCCACGGGCTGCCGGCGACGGACAGTACCAGGAGGGGCCCGCGGCTGTTTCAATCCACCCCGCGTGTGGCGGTAGGTTGGTCCCCTCAGGGACGGCCAAGGTTCATTTCCGCCAGGCGCGGCACACCCTCCGAAGGGGCGTTACCGCTGGCATACCGCGCCAACAAACTCTTGGCAAAAACCGATCAGATTTTCATTGCTGAAGAGTCCTCAGCCGATAGAATCCTAGACAGGCCCGCAACTTGATCTCTTCTCGCCACTAATGACCGGCCTGCCCTGCGTCGTTTGATCCCTCTCCGGACAACCCATTGGCAAACTCCGCCGCATGCGCGGCAGGGACCTCGGGCGGGCAATCCAAGCCGCAGTGCAAGCAAGTGCTGCACTCGGGACCCGTCGCGTCTTTCAGGCTGGGAGGTGCGGTATGAGCGATCTCGTGAAAATCGGCCCAACCAGGTTGCGGCGTTTACCTCCTTTCCACAGCGTGGGCCCGCAGCCGACTACCGGCTTTACGCTGGTCGAGCTTCTGGTCGTGATTGCCATCATTGGCCTCTTAATCGCGCTCCTCTTGCCCGCGGTGCAGGCGGCCCGCGAAGCGGCGCGGCGAGCCCAGTGCAGCAATAACCTCAAGCAGATTGCGATTGCGGCACACTCCTTTCACGATACGCAGGGTCGTTTTCCCGCCGGTATGCTCGCCCCGCTGCCGCATGCAACATGGGGTTCGTCCAGCACAACAAATCAGGGGATCAGCGTCCTGGCGTCGATCCTGCCGCAGATCGAACAGAATAACGTTCGCGGGCTGATCCGGCAGAATCTCGACGCCAATGTTCGCGAAGGGCGCTGGTACGGCGATACTTCGACAGTGCAGGCCTCGCGAACGCGGATTCGCACCTACGAGTGCCCCTCGACGGACCCTTATACGCACAAGCCGAACCAGACGCTCCTCGTCCATTATCCATACTCAGTCACCGGCACGATTCTGAACTTTACCGGTGTGTTGACGACTGATTCGGCGGGACTTGGCATGGGACGTACCAGCTACCTGGGGGTCGCCGGCTATGGCAGCAACGTCCCCGGATTCGAATCGCGGCGCGGGATCTTCCTCACCCGCAGCAAGACGCGCCTGGCCGATATCGGCGACGGCACCAGCAATACACTGATGTTTGGCGAGACGGTAGGGGGCCGATTGCCGGGACAACCCCGCGAGTTCGGCATGACCTGGATGGGATGCGGACTGATGGTGACGGCGTTTGGGCTCGGCCCGAAGGACTGGGCCAATTTTGCCTCGGAACACCCCGGAGTGGTGCAGTTTGCCCTGGCCGACGGCTCGGTCCGCCCCATCTCCGTCACGATGGATTTCCCAGCTTATGTGTCGGTCAGCGCGATGCAGGATGGGAAAGTGGCGACGTTCGACTGAAGCGGCCAAGTCACATCGAATCTCACTTCTACGTTGAGACCATGCCAGGCTCTTGTACGATGACGGACGCCACTACATGGCGCAACTCGCGGGCCCTGCTCCTTGCGGACTTCGGCGCAACGGGACTCAGGGCAATGGCCCTCGGATGTCTGGGTCTCGCGGCGGCAGGCTGCGGCCCCGCAGGGTCGCACGACAGCGCCACCCCGCCGCCTGTCGAAACGCGCGAACTCGACGCCTCGCAGACTCAGCGGACGATGCAGCCGCTCGATTAGCCGTGGTTCATGACCGTCGCGTGGATGATATTGACCCGCTGGCGCTGGGGTTAGTTGCCGCTAGAATGACGGAAAAGGGCGCGTGTCGCGGTCGGTCTGGCCGCCGCTCGATCCCCGCTCACCAGGGCTTGTCTCGCAGGAATACGTAATGGAAACCGATTGGTACAACCGGGCGGAAGCGATCCAGCAGCGGATCACCCAACTACGAGACTCTCTTTGACTACGCCAATAAACTGGCCGAAGCAAACGAGATAGAAGCCCGTATGGGGAGCGCCGACTTCTGGAACAACCAGGAGAAGTCGCAGGCCTCCGTGGCGCAGCTAAAGGCGCTCAAAGGTTTGCTCAGGCCGCTGCAGGACCTGATCCAATCGGCGGGCGATTTGCCCGGAATGCTGGAACTGGCAAGTGAGGATGCCTCGCTCGTGGCCGAGGTACAGTCCGAAATCGAGCGGCTGGAGCAGGTGCTCGACGAGTTGGAGCTCAAGGCCCTGCTGAATGGCCCTCTCGATCAGCACGGGGCCCTCATCAGCATCTATGCCCGGGATGGCGGGACGGATGCCCATGATTGGGCCGAAATGCTGCTCCGCATGTACACCCAGTGGGCCCAGAAGAACGACTATGAGATTTCGCTGATCGACCGGCAGGACAACGAGGAAGCGGGGATCAATAGCGCCACGATCGCGATCCGCGGCCCCTTCGCCTATGGCTACTTGAAGGGGGAATCGGGCATCCATCGGCTGGTCCGGATCAGCCCGTTCAACTCGGAAGGGAAACGCCAGACCAGCTTTGCGGCGGTCGATGTGTCGCCCGAAGTCGACGACACGATCGACATTCAGGTCGACTGGGACAAAGACGTCCGCGAAGAAACCATGCGGTCCAGCGGCGCCGGCGGTCAGCACGTCAACAAGACCGAGAGCGCCGTCCGGCTGGTCCACCTGGCGACGGGCATCGAGGTGAAGTGCCAGACCGAGCGGAGCCAGCACTCCAATCGCGCGACCGCCCGCAAACTGATCCTGTCGAAACTTCTCCGGCTCGAGGAGGACCGCCGCGAAGCGGAGCAGGCCGCCCGCTACAAGACCCAGGCCAAAGTCGGCTTCGGTTCACAGATCCGCAACTACTTTCTGCATCCCTCGCAGCGTGTTAAGGACAGCCGGACCGGCTATCTCGAACACCATTTTCACGACGTGCTCGACGGAAAGCTGCAAGGTTTTTTCGACGCGTACTTGAAGTGGCGCGTGAAGGGAGAGATGGCGGGGAGCGCCGACGACGACGAATAGAGCATGCGAGGAACTTTTCGGGCAGTTGGTACGTCTAATCTGCCGGGCTGCGGCCCCGGCAACTCATGATTCACGTGGCGACCAAAACACGCATTCTCGAAGCCCTCGACGCCAACGGCCGCGGTCTGCGCGTGTCGTTTGTCTGGTGGGCCGACCGGTTTGGGCATGTCGTCTCAATTGTGTCGTCCGACGAACAGATCGAAACCGTCCTCAATTCGCACGAAGGGGACGCCAGCGACGCTTGGCCCCCCAGCCCGCCGCTGCAAAGCCTGTCGGTCGAGTATCTCGGGGACGGACGCTCGGCGGCGCTCCTCGTCGGCATGGCGGGCAAGAGCCACTGGTCGGCCAGCGTCGAAGCGGTTTCCGGCCGTCCGTCGATCGTGTTCGATATCGCCTGCCGTGTGGGCGATTCGAAGGTCAAGCTGGCCAGCAGGTACCGCGTCGCGGCGGGCGACGTTGTTAGCCCTCGCGGAGAAAAGGACCGCTCGTCGATCGAGATCGAGGCCGAATCGGGCCGCATCCGAATCGTTCGGGAAGTCGTTCCGGCAGCCGAGGTGCAATTGCGTCTGCCCGACGAAGGGGACATCACGATTCGCCCCCGCGTCACGGGCAAACCCGAATCGGCCACCGTCCGCTGGAAGTATCGGATCGAACTGCTCAATCCGCTGGAAATCGATGGCGCGGAACAGTTTCTTGAGTCCTAGCCGCCGTTAGCCGCGGTCGAGGAGTCAATTCCTCGTCGCGTCGCCACGCTCATTCGTACTCGGGCCAGCCCAATAGCTCATAGCGATCCTGCCACCGCAGGATGATCGGCACCGCGTTGGGAACCCGCAGCTTGAGAATCTCCTCTTCGGAGAGGGCAAGCGCTTGACCGACAAGGCAGCGGATCGGGTTGTAGTGCGAAACCAGGACGACGTCCCCTTCAGTCGCCGACCAGAGTCGCGTGAATTCCTGCCACACCCGCGCGGAGACCACGGCCAGACTTTCGCCGCCGGGCGCATGCCGATGGAAATGGTCCATGAAGCCGGCCAGTTCGGGATCGTCGCGATAGGCGGGATGCTCGCCATAGGCTTCGTCCTCGGTCTTCCCCTCAAACAGGCCGTGCGAACGCTCGACAAAGGCCGGCGCCGGCGGCAGCCGCTCGATCCCGCGGCCGGCGATCACTTTGGAAGGAGGCTGCCCGTAGTGTTCGAGCACAATTTGCAGAGTCTCGGCCGCCCGGCTGAGTGGCGAGCTGATGGCCAATCGGGGCTGTACGAATTCGAGCTTCCGCAGATGCTCGGCCGCCTGCCGAGCCTGCTCGCGGCCTCGCGGCGTGAGCGGCGTGTCAACTTGGCCGCAGAAGACCCTCTGCTCACGGTTCCGGGCGTTCAGTTCGGACTCTCCGTGCCGGATCAGGATTAAATGGCGCATCCCGCAAGTC